>CAZKKV010000006.1:0-35909 GCA_964553705.1 uncultured Gammaproteobacteria bacterium | reverse complement strand
GAAAAGTGGCTCGCTTGATCCCGAGAGTAATTTCGGGGCTAGATAGATAATCGTCGTTCCAAGCAATTGGGATACAAAATCCGGCTTACAGCTTGCCTTGATATTATTAAATTTAAAGATTATTAGCTTAAGTGATGCGAGAAACTTCAAAAATTCTCGTATTTTAATTTATCGTATTATGAAAAAAAGCGAATTATTCTTTTCTTTTTTATTGGTACCGTTAGATTTCTTAATGATTATTTTGGCTGGAATCACGGCGTACCATATTCGTTTTGCCGAAATAACAACGGAAATCAGACCAATTATTTTTAGTTTGCCGTTTAGCGAATATATTCAGATTGTATTTTTAATTGGATTCGCTTGGTTAATTATTTTTGCTATAGCTGGTCTTTATAGTATTCGTGGATTGGGCGGAATGCTTAAAGAATTTAATAAAGTAGTTTTAGCCTGTTCAACTGGTTTTGTTTTAATTGTCGTGTTAATTTTTATTTTTCGGGAACTTTTTTCTTCTCGATTTATAGTTTTAGCTGGATGGTTTTTAGCGATAATTTACGTGAGTTTGGCTCGAATCCTTATTAGATTTATTCAAAAAGCTTTTTTTCGGTACGGTATTGGAGTGCACAAAGTTGTATTAGTTGGCAATAGTAAAACAACAGATATTTTGATCCATAATTTTGCTAGCCGAAAAAATTCTGGTTATGAGATAATAAAGAGATATCGTAATTTTGACATAGATGCCGAGTATGACTTGGCCGAATTTATCAAAGACAGAGAAATTGATGAAATAATCCAAAGCGATCCGAATTTAAGCAAGGCGGAAATTTTACGCTTGTTTGATTTTGCCGATGAGCGCCAATTAGTTTTTAAATATGCGGCTGATTTATTGGGAACAAAAGTTTTAAAAACAGAAGCTAGCGAGATTGCTGGCATTCCAATTGTTGAAGTTAGAAAAACAACCCTTGAAGGCTGGGGGCGAATTATTAAACGAATTTTTGATATAATATTTTCATCATTTTTTATAATTATTTTTAGTCCAGTAATTATTGTCGCTGGTGTTTTAATAAAATTGGATTCAATTGGGCCAATAATTTATAAAAACGAAAGAATCAGCAAGGAAGGAACATTTAATTTGTATAAATTCAGATCTATGATGCTACATTATTGTATTGGTGGGAATTACTCAAATCAAGAAGAAGCGGAAAAATTTGAAAGGGAATTAATTAGAGAAAAAAGTATTAAACAAGGCCCAGTGTACAAGATTGCTGACGACCCGAGATTAACCAGAATTGGAAGAATAATTAGGCGTTGGAGTATTGACGAATTGCCGCAGTTTTTTAATGTTTTAATTGGTAACATGAGTTTAGTTGGCCCGCGTCCGCATCAACCAAGAGAAGTAGCTAAATACGAAAGACATCACAAGAAAGTTTTAACCATAAAACCAGGTATAACTGGTTTGGCACAGATTTCTGGACGAAGCGATTTAAGTTTTGAAGATGAAGTCAAATTGGATGCTTATTACATAGAGAATTGGTCACTGCTTTTTGATATAGCCATACTATTGCGTACACCGTTGGCTGTTTTGAGAGGCAGGAAAGTGGAATAACAAAAATATAATTTATAAGTTATAAAATGAAAGTAGCTTTAATACATGATCATTTAGCTCAAGACGGAGGTGCAGAAAAAGTGCTGAAAGTTTTATCTGAGATTTATCCCGAGGCAACGATATATACTTTATTATACGAGCAAAAAAATGCTGATAAATACTACAGAGGGAGACAGATAGAAACTTCAATCATTCAAAGGTTGCCTGGTGGAATTAAACATTATCAATGGTATATGCCATTGATGCCGATGGCTGTTGAATTTTTTGATTTGTCTGGATATGATTTGGTGATTTCCGATACCAGTTCGTTTGCTAAGGGTGTGATAACTAATATAAATACTTTGCATATTTGTTATTGTCATACACCGACTCGCTATCTTTGGAGCGATACTCATCAATATATTAAAGAATTAAATTATAATAAATATTTTAAGAAAATTATTTCTTTAGTCTTGAATTATATCAGGATGTGGGATAAATTGGCGGCCGACAGAGTTGATAAATTTATTGCCAATTCAAATTTTATTGCTACCAGGATAAAAAAATATTACAGGAGAAATTCAGTTGTTATCTATCCGCCAGTGGACGTTGATAAATATATTATTTCAGAGGAGCTGGGAGATTATTTTTTAATCGGTTGTCGGTTAGCGCCGTACAAAAGAGTTGATATCGCTATTGAAGCTTTTAAAAATTTAGGTAAAAAGTTAAAAATATTTGGTGACGGAGTTGATTTGCCAAGACTCAAAAAATTAGCCGAGGGTTATAATGATATAGAATTTTTAGGTCGAGTAAACGAAAGAGAAAAAATAGAATTATTTCAACATTGTCAGGCTTTCATTCATCCGCAAGAAGAAGATTTTGGTATAACGCCGATTGAAGCTATGGCGGCCGGCCGACCGGTAATTGCCTATAGACGGGGTGGAGCGCTAGAAACAGTTATTGACGGTAAAACAGGGTTATTTTTTGATAATCAGACAAGTGAAAGCTTAAAAGAGGCTTGTGATAAATTTGATCCAAACGATTTTAATTCAAAGGAAATAAAACAGTGGGCAGAAAAATTTTCTATCGACAGATTCAAAAATGAATTACAAGAATATATAGAAGCTGAATTTAGAAAACATAAAATTGAAATAAATGAAAATAGGGATAGACATAAGAACTTTAGTTGAATCACGCTATAGCGGGGTATCAGAGTTCAGTCATAATTTAATCAAGGAGATTTTAAAGTTGGACAAAAAAAATAAGTATAAACTTTTTTACAATTCTAGTAGAAATTTATCTAGCCGTTTACCGAAATTCGAGCAAAGCAATTCAAAAATAATAAAAACCAAGTATCCGAATAAGATTTTTAATAATATCATGCAGAAAATTTTAGGTTGGCCTAAACTGGATCGACTTCTAGATGTTGATCTGTTTTTTTTACCAAATTGGGGCTTTTTTGCTACTTCAAATAAATGCAAGCGAGTGGTTGTTATTCACGACTTATCATCTGTTCTATTTCCTCGGTATTTTTCTATAAAAAGGCGTATCTGGCATCAGCTGATAAATTTAGAAAAAAATATTAGTAATTTTGACAAAATTATTGCCGTTAGCGAAAACACCAAAAAAGATATTGTAGAGTTGTTTAAGGTGCCAGAAAATAAAATTAAGGTTATATATTCTGGTCTTGACGGTAAGTACCGTACTTTATTAGAAAACGATGTTGAATTAATTGAAACAAAAAATAAATATAATTTACCAGATAAATTTATTTTTTTTCTTGGAACATTGGAGCCGAGAAAAAATGTTGATGGCTTGATTAAAGCTTATAATATTTTCAGGGACAACAATAAAGATTTAGACAACTACAAATTGATAATTGCTGGAGGCAGGGGTTGGAAATATCGCCATATTTTTAAAGAGTTGGAAAAATCGGTTTACAAAAATGATATTGATTTTATCGGATATGTTGACGATAGCGACAAAATAGCGCTCTATAATTTGGCTGATGTTTTTGTTTTTCCAACTTTTTATGAAGGCTTTGGCTTTCCGCCGCTGGAAGCTATGGCTTGTGGCACTCCGACTATCACGAGTTTTTCATCTTCATTGCCTGAAGTTGTCGGCGAAGCGGCATTAATGATTGATCCACATAATCCAGGCGAGATAGCCGAAGCAATTGAACATATCTTGGTTGATGACTGGTTAAAGCGTGATTTAACATCAAAAGGTTTGGCTAGAGCAAAGCGTTTTAATTGGGAGACCACAGCTAAGAAATATTTAAATGTTTTTACTGAGTTATTACAAGACAGGCAAGACAATTAGTTAAAAAAATAAATATACGAAATAGCGGTAATTGATTGGGTTGTAAGTTATATATACTAGGTGCGATTTTGACACCTATTTTTATTACAGAGATATTTTTTTCAATCAAAACAATTGGCTTAATATTGATTTTCAATTTGAATGTTTATTTTTTTGGTAATTTAACGTACAATAAAGATGTTGCAATTATAATAAATTTTTATAATTTTAAAGGATTTATGGAAAAGTATATTATCAAAATTAGAGTATTTTTATGGCTAATTTTAGCCGTAATTATTTTATGGCTTCTTTATATAGCTGTTTTGCCTAGTGGTAAAATAATTTATATTAATGATTTTAACGATAAGAATTATTTTATCGGTAAATTAACGCCAAAAGATAGGGTTGAATCGTTAAATGGCGTTAGAAAAATTCTAGGAAATCCGGTTTATTTTGCTCTGGCAACACCAAGGAGTTTTAGTAAAGCGGTCATTAGTTTGAAATACAAGAATAACGATGACTTGCCAATGATCGAAGTAGGTGTTTTAAAAGATAAATTATTGTGGCGGTACGATTTAAAGCCTGTCAGAAATAAAGTTATTGATCAATTATTTTTGGTTTGGGATATTGTTCGTGGTGATAATAATGAAGTGTTATTACAGAGAGAAAAAAAATACGAAAGCATTGAAGATTTTTTAAATAATATGCCGAATCATGAGGAGATGGCTATTTATAACTATGATTTAAAATACAATTACAAAATAGATGATTATCAGCCAAATGAAAATATAGTTGAATTAACACATAATTTGCGCGGGGCTTATCAGTTTTACACATACATCAAAGAGGAACCGTTAAATTTCTCATTTAATTTTTTTGATTTAAATAAAAACAGCGAGTCGGATGAAGTAGAAATTTTTGTTTATCATAACGGACAAGTAATAGAGAGTCATCGACTCAAAGGCGCTGAGGTGAATACTGGCGTCAATAGAGAAATGGGCAACATAGAAATAAACACCCTCAATTTACCCGAAGGAGTGTATAAAATAGAAGTAAAGGTAAGCGATGATATAATAACCAACAAAATTTTTACTAGTCAAACAAAAGTGTCATTTATAAATAAGTTGTGGTTGAATGATGTCGGGCGCGAGAATTTAAAATTGTATACTGATAGTCGGACTATAGGCGGTCAAACAGTTAACCCGTCAAAATTGCAGACAATAAAAATAAGCGACAGCGAGTTGAATATAGAGGAAACTTACAAATTATTTACTGTTAATAATTTTAGAGATATTAGCGCTATAATTTTACAAAAAGATGATGTAATTATTTCTGGAGATGGAGTGTTTTCTCTGACCAACAATCAATTGTTTAATCCGGAAATAAAAAAAGTTGGCAGTGTTGATTTAAATTATGAAGGCATTAATTATGTTTTGGCCAAATATTCTTCTCCCACCAAGGTTGACGATTGGCAAGTTGCTGGCGCGGAATTTGATTTGAATAATGCTTATCGCGAAGACGGTAAATATAATTTTATTATTTCTATTCCTGGTTTTAGAGCTGACGATGAAATCAATGACAAATTGGAAATAGATGAAATTAAAGTTGAATTATCAGGCAAAACGTTGTTGCAAAAGATTGAGGAGATGCTATTAAAAAGTAAATTAAATAATGAGTAATCTAAAAATTTATTTATATGAAATTTTTTACGTATTAACCGGTGCTTTGGTGTTTTTTGCGTTTTTTGAAACAGTTTGTCCAGGCATAGTTTTGGCTTATATTAACATTAATTGGGTCTTGATATTATGGTTAATTGATGCTATTTTTATATTACTTGTCGATTATTCGAAGCAAAATAAGGTTAAGTAAAAAACGTTAAAATTTATTAAATAATTAATCATGAAAGATAAAATATTAAAAAATTGGCCTTTTTTGGTAGTTGCTTTATTTTTTCTTTTATCTATTTTTGGTAAAGCAGCTTGGTTAATCATTTTTTTGTTTATAATATTTTATATAATTAAAAATTTTAAGAAAAAAAATATGGACTCAACAATCGATATAAATGAGTTAGCATTCAAAAAAAATGCCAAAAAGATTATTACCACTTCTGTTCTAGCTGCTTTGTTGTTATGGTTATTTTTTGCTTCAATTGTTATCGTTGATGCTGGAGAAACTGGTGTTTATTCTTTGTTTGGCAAAGTTAAAGATGAGGAATTATCGTCAGGTTTCCATTTAGTTATTCCATTGGCGAAAGTTACCAAAATGAGCATTAGAACAGAAGAGTATACTATGAGCATTTCTCAGGGAGAAGGTAAAAAATCAGCTGCTGATGCTATAACTTCTTTAACAAAAGAAGGATTGAGCGTTGATCTTGATATGACAGTTTTATTCCACTTAAAAGAAGAAAAGGCATCTGACATATATAAAGAGGTTGATCTAAATTATGATGAGAAAATCATTAGACCAACTATTCGAACATCAATTCGTGATATCATCGCACAATATGAAGCAAAGGATATTTATTCGGAAAAAAGAGAAGAGGCAGCTCAACGAATACAAGATAGCTTGAATGAAACTTTGGATGCTAGAGGTATAATTGTTGAAAAAGTTTTATTAAGAAACGTGGCATTACCGGCTAATTTAGCTAACGCTATTCAGGAAAAGCTACAAGCCGAACAAGAAGCTGAAAAATATGATTTTATTCTAGACAGAGAAAAAAAAGAGAAAGAAAGGAAAATTATTGAAGCAGAAGGTCAAAGAGATTCACAACAAATCATAAATCAAAGTTTGACTCAGAACTATCTATATTATCTTTATATAAAAGATTTGAAAGATAGGCAAGGAACAATTTATGTGCCAACAAGTCCTTCAACTGGTATGCCGTTATTTAGAGAATTGGGTAAATAATTATGATAGAAGGAGTAATTGTAAAAAAAATAGAAAAATATCCCGATGAGCGTGGCTGGTTGGCTGAGATTTATCGTGATGACGAAATAGAGTATAGACCTACCATGTCTTATATTAGCGCTACTAAGCCAGGCGTCATCAGGGGTCCACATGAACATGTTTATCAATCAGACTGTTTTGTTTTTATTGGACCGGGTGATTTTGAATTACATCTTTGGGATAAAAGAGAAAATTCAAAAACTAATGGAGAGTATTTAAAATTAAAGGTGGGAGAAAATAATCCGGTTATGGTTATAGTTCCGCCAGGAGTTGTTCATGGCTACAAATGCATTAGCGATATTACTGCTATGAATATTAATTTGCCTAATAGATTATACAAGGGAATAGATAAAAAAGAAGAAATAGACGAAATAAGATGGGAAAATAAAGAAAACTCGCCTTATCGAATAAAATAATAATTAATTCAAAATATATGGACGATTGTCTTTTTTGTAAAATTATTAATGGTGAAATTCCTAGCTACAAGGTATATGAAGATAATGATATTTTGGCGTTTTTGGATATTGCGCCAATAAGCTATGGGCATACTCTGGTTGTACCGAAGAAACATTATTGTAATTTTGAGGAGATTCCCAAAGAAGATTTGTGTCAAATCATCAAAGCGGTAAAGAAAATAGGCAAAGCGTTTAAATACGGCTTAGACTTAAAAGGGTACAATATACAAGTAAATAACGGTCCAGTCGCTGGGCAAGTGATTCCGCATTTACATTTTCATCTTATTCCCAGAAAGTCGGATGATGGCTTGAAACTTTGGCCACAGGGCAAGTACAGCGACGGTAAAGCTGAAGAAGTTTTAAAAAAGATAAAAAAAGAATTATAAATATGAAAATTTTAATTACTGGAGGCGCAGGTTTCATCGGTTCTAACTTTATTTATTATCATTTAGATAAATATCCTAATGATGAAATTATTAATTTGGATAACTTAACATACGCTGGTAATTTAGAAAATTTAAAAAATATTGAGAATAACCCAAATTATAAATTTGTCAAAGGCGATATTTGCGATGTGGAATTAGTTAACGAGTTAGCCAAAGATATTGATTTGGTAGTTCATTTTGCGGCCGAAAGTCACGTTGATCGCTCAATTTTGAATAGTAGTGATTTTGTTCGCACCAATATTGAAGGTACTAGGGTCTTATTAGATGCGGCAAAAAATAAGGGTAATATTAGATTTCATCATGTTTCAACTGACGAAGTATTCGGTTCATTGGGTTTAGATGACTCCAAATTCAACGAAAACACGCCTTATGACCCCAGAAGCCCTTATAGCGCCTCTAAAGCAGCTTCTGATCATTTAGTCAGGGCTTATTGGCATACTTATAAATTACCAATTACAATTTCCAATTGTTCAAACAATTATGGGCCGTTTCAATTTCCAGAAAAGCTGATACCTCTTTTTATTACGAATTTGATAGAAGGTAAAAAAGTCTCTGTTTATGGGAATGGAAAAAATATTCGAGACTGGATTCACGTATCAGACCATAACCGAGGGGTGGATATGGTTATTCGCAAAGGCAAGATCGGCGAAATTTATTGTTTGGGCGGAGACAATGAAGTCACCAATATAGAATTGACTAGAAAAATTTTAAATTTAATGGGTAAAGACGAATCAATGATTAAATATGTCAAAGACAGGCCGGGGCATGATTTTCGTTATGCCATAGATTTTAGTAAAATTAAAAATGAATTAGGTTGGCAGCCTGAGGTCGATTTTGACAAAGGATTTAAAGAAACGATTGAATGGTATAAAAATAATCAGACTTGGTGGAAAAATATTAAAAGTGGCGATTATCAGAAATATTACGAAGAGAATTATAAAAATAGATAATTTATGGATAAAGAAATTGTATTAATCTTGGGAGCCAAAGGTAATCTGGGTACGCAATTGGTCAAAGTTTTTAGCCAAGATGATAATTATAAGGTAATTGATTGGGACAGACAAGAAATTGACGTTACTGATAAAGAATTAATTTTAAAAAAAGTAAAAGATATTAAACCTGATATTATTATTAATGCCGTGGCTTACAATGCTGTTGATAAATGTGAGGCTAGCGATGAAGAATATGAAAAAGCTAAGAGCTTAAATATTGATGGACCTAAATATTTAGCAGAAGCAGCGTTAGAGGTAAATGCGCTATTGGTTCAATATTCAACGGATTATGTTTTTGACGGCGAGAAAAATGATGGTTACACGGAAGACGATGAACCACACTCGATTAATCGCTACGGTAAAACAAAATTTTTTGGGGAAAAGAAAATATTGGAAAATTCAGGCAGCGGTTTAAAGTGGTATATTATTAGAACTTCAAAGCTGTTTGGCCCCAAAGGTGAAAGCGATCTGACAAAGGATAGTTTTTTCGATATTATACTGAAATCAAGCGAAAAGAAGAATAAAATTGATGTAGTTGACGGCGAAACAAGTTGCTTTACTTATACGCCAGACTTAGCTCAGGTGACAAAAAAACTAATTGCCAGTGATAATGGATATGGTTTTTATCATTTTACTAATTCAGGCGTTTGCACTTGGTATGAAGCTGCTGTAGAGTTGTTTAAATTAAAAAATATTGATATAAAAATAAACCGAATAAAAAGTGAAAATTTAAAGCGTCCAGCTAAACGACCGAAAAATTCGGTTTTATTAAACACAAAATTTGAACAGTTAAGAAGTTGGCAAGAAGCATTGAGAGAATATTTAAAAAACGATACTTTTTAATTTTTAACTTTAAAATATATGAAAGGAATAGTTCTATCAGGTGGCAGTGCGACCAGACTAAGGCCGTGTACAAAAATTACCAGTAAGCAATTATTGCCGGTCTATAATCGACCGATGATTTATTATCCTCTAAATACTTTAATCAAGGCGGGTATTAAGGATATATTAATTATCGTGGCGCCAGAGAGAGCAGGTGATTATTTGAATCTACTGGGCAGTGGCAAGGAATTCGGCGTCAAATTTACTTATGAAATTCAAGACCAACCGCGAGGGTTAGCTGATGCTTTTATCGTTGGAGAGAATTTTATTGACAATGATAATGTAGCGATGATTTTGGGCGACAATATTTTTGAAGACGACTTAAGTGAGGAAATTAAGAATTTTAAAAGTGGCGGCAAAATTTTTGCCAAAGAAGTGCCTGACCCAGAGAGATTTGGCATAGTAGAGATAAATAAAAACGGGAAAGCAATTTCGATTGAAGAAAAACCAAAAAATCCTAAAAGTAATTTATGTATTACTGGCTTATATATTTATGATAGTCGTGTAGTTGAAGCTGCCAAGCAGATGAAACCGAGTAATAGAGGCGAGCTAGAAATTACTGATTTACATAATTGGTATTTAACTAAGGGAGAGCTGGAAGTTGCTATGGTTAAGAGCGAATGGATTGATGCCGGCACTTTTGACAGCCTGTTGGAAGCACAAATTTTAGCCAAAGAAAAACTACAGGATAAGCTAATAATTTAACTAAATGGGCAATCAAAATAAAAAAGTAGTAATTGGCTTTATCACTTATGGCAAATCAACTGCACAGTATTTGCCATATTTTTTACCCAGTTTAAAAACGCAAACTTATAAAAATTTAAAAATTACGGCGATTGATAATAGCGAAGAGCAAAAAAATAAAAATATAGAGTATATTAGTAATAATTTTCCAGAAATAGAAATAAAATGGGCAGGTGAAAATTTAGGGTTTGCCAAAGCCTATAATATCATGATAAGCAAGGCTGTGGCTGAAGGCGCAAAATATTTCGTCGCCCTGAATCCTGATATGATTTTAGAAAATCAGGCTGTCGAGAAATTAGTGGAGGCCATGGATACGGATAATAAATTAGGCTCGGCTAGCGCAAAAGTTTTGAAATGGGATTTTGCTAATAATAAAAAAACCAATATTGTAGATAGCTATGGTATAAAATTATTACCTGGTTTGAAATTTGTTGATATTGGTGAAGCAAAAAAAGATGATGGAAATTTAGATTGTGAAATATTGGGTCCATCCGGTGGCTCGGCTATCTATCGTTTAAGCGCATTAAAAAAGGTTTCTGGTCAAAATGAAAAAGTTGAATACTTTGACGAGCTTATGTTTATGTATAAAGAGGATTGTGATTTAGCCTATCGACTTTTTTTAGCAGGATTTAAATCGAAATGTGTTTTAACGTCCGTTATTTACCACGATCGTTCAGGCGGAGGAATAGGTGAAAGTAATTTAGATGTTGTACTAAATAGAAAAAATAAAAGTCGTCAAATAAAAAAATGGTCATTTTTAAATCAGCAAATTATCTTTGCGAAGTACTGGAAAATACAAAATTTTAGAAATAAATTAGCGATTATTTGGTATGAAATAAAAATGTTATTTTTTGTATTGTTATTTGAAAGATATTTATTGAGAGAATTTTATCAATTGTATAAAATCAGACAAGATGTTTATAAAAAACGCAGGGCAGTGGTGTTTAACCACGAAAAATAAAGATTGATTTTTAAAAATATATGTTAAATAAAATTTCAGCCTGTCTAGTAATACGCAATGAAGAAAAAAAATAAGGCAATGTCTAAAAAGTTTGACTGATATCGTAGACGAGATTGTGGTTATACATGACGGTGAATGTCAAGATAAATCATTGGAAATAGCGAGGGAATATACTGACAGAATTTATGTTGTGGAATATGCAGGGGAGGCAGAAATACATCGTCCTTTTAGTTTTGAAATGGCTAAAAATGAGTGGATATTACAAATTGACGCAGATGAATTTTTGCCAGAGGATGCTGGTGATTATATAAAAAATATTATTAGAAATAAAAACGTTGATGCTTATGAATTTTTGTGGCCAATTTGGAATGGTAAAAAATATATTTCTAGGAATTGGCCACACAAAAGATGTTTATTTAGAAAAAATAAAATATCTTTTCTGGGAATTCCTCATTACATAGCAGAAGTGAGTGGAAATATAAAAAAAATTGATTTAATTTTAGAACATAGGCCAGAAAGCATTAACTATAATTGGCAGTCTTTTAATGACAAATGGATTAAATGGGCAAAAATACAAGCGAATGTTTATTCAAAAAAATTTTCAACAATTAAAAAATTCAATTATACAGGTGTCGATTGGCCTAAAAAGATAATGTTGAGAAGAAGATTTCCGTTACTTTTAATACCATTGGAATTTATTGTAACTTTATATAAAAATCTTTCAAATGGAGGATGGAGAAGCGGGTGGGTTAGTTATCGTTATTCTTTTTTGTGTGGATTGTATAGAATTATGATAAATTATTATATTTTTTTAAACAAAAAGAATGATAATTAAATATATGGGTTTAAAAATAAATTTAGGATGTGGAAATAAAAAAATTGATGGATATGTAGGAGTTGACAAAACGAATACTTCTGCAGTCGACGTTATTCATGATTTAAATGTTTTTCCTTATCCTTTTGAAGAAAACTCTGTGAGTGAGATATTGCTAGATAATGTACTTGAGCATCTAGATAACCCTATGAAAATTTTAGAAGAGTTGTATAGAATTTGTTTAAATAATGCCAAAATTAAAATATACGTACCTTACTTTAAGAGTAACGGGGCTTTTACTGACATTACTCATAAAAAATTTTTTTCAGAAAATAGCTTTAATTTTTTAAATAAAGATCATGAATATAATTTCTACACGAATATTAATTTAAAAGTTACTGAAAGAAAATTGTTATCTATGAGATATAATAAAAATCATGTTTTGAGAAATCTATTACCTTTTAAAAAATTTTTAAATCATTTTTTATTTAATATTTACGATGAAATTTATTTTGAATTAGTATGTATAAAAGAATAATTTTATTATATGGATTTATCAATTATTATTGTTTCCTGGAATGTCCGGGAAAAACTAAAAGAAAATTTACAAGCTATATTTGACAGTCGAGGTGGAATTAATTATGAAGTTATCGTGGTTGATAATAACTCGCAAGATGGTACGGCTAATATGGTTTATAATAATTTTCCGCGCGTCAAACTAATTGCCAATAAAGAAAATTTCGGTTTTGCTCGTGCCAATAATCAAGCTATTAGAATTGCTGGTGGACGATATATTTTACTTCTGAATCCTGACATGAAAATTTTTCCCGACACTTTTATTGATTTATTGGGTTGGCTAGAGAATCATCCGCAAGCTAGTGTTACCGGAGTAAAATTAATTAGCCAATCAAGCGATATTATTAAACATGTCCGCAAGTATCCGACGGTTTGGAATCAGTTAGTGGTGATTTTGAAACTTCCGCATCTATTTCCGTTGTTATTGAATGGCTATATTTTAAATAAATTTGATTATAGTCATGACAGTATCGTTGATTCTATTAGAGGTGGATTTTTTGTCATAAAAAGTGAAACAATAGATAAGGTTGGTTTGCTTGATGAAAGATTTTTTCTTTGGTTTGAAGAAGTTGATTATTGCCGACGAGTTAGAGAGAGCGGGGGAGAGGTCTGGTATTGCTCAGCAGTAGAATGTCTGGATTATGTCGGTCAGAGTTTTAAACAAGTATCAGGTATGAAGAAACAAAAGTATTTTCGCAATTCAATGTTAGAGTATTTCAAAAAATGGCACCCAACATGGCAGTACAAATTGCTAAAATTAACTTGGTCAATTGGGCTATTTTTGACTTGGCTAGGTACGATTTTCAAAATAAAAAGTAAAGCTAAAACTTGATTTTGGCTAAAATTAAATAAAATTACATAGCATAAAAGTGTCATTTGAAATGACACTTTTATGTTATATTTATCTTTTAAACAAGAGGTAGTCTGGGAGGAGTAAAGTACTTTATTTTCCCAAGCACTCGCGAGCTTTTATAAATTCAAGCGCACTAGGTGTAGCGCCGCCAACTAATTCTGTTGCTCTGTCTTTGCCTAGTTTTTCTACAAAGCAAGTCTGCATAGTCGGAGTAATTTCCGTTGGCAGTTTGCTGACATCTACACCGAGATTTTCCAACATTACTTCTTGACTTTCGTTAAGTAGGGGATGTTTGTCTGTGTCGCCGCTGTTAGCATCGGAGTCAGAGGAGTTATCTAATGAGTTATAACCCTCTATATTGCCGCTCAAGTAGCTGTTAATAGCGCTACTTATTAATTTGGTTCTCAAATTAGCGGGATTGAAGACAAAAATAGCTATCAACAGTAAAATCGTCAAGAGAATGATAATTAAAAGGATTTGAATTGTTTTTTTCATGGTTTTGTTAAGGTAATTATTAATAAAAATTATTTCTCGTTTTCATTTATCAGATAGGCTTTGCTCATTAATTATAAATTTAATTTTTTCCTATTGGCGAACAAAAGAGGGATTAGGGTGAATTTCATTTTTTAAAAAATATAAGGAATTATTAATTATCGATAAATATATTATTATATTAATTATTCACCTATATCTATTTTTCTTAAATTATCGTTTGTAATACCTAACTCTAAATCTCGCATAATACCATATGCTTCACTTCCATCTTTTAAATAATGAGCGTTTCCGTCAAAGTCAATATAATATGCTTCACCATGTTCTTCTACTTGCAAAAATATTTTTCCACTATGTAGTTTAGCAAAATTTTTATCTGCTAATACTCTATTGTAATCATCATTGGTTATACCGATTCCTAAATTTCTCATGATATTATACGCTTCATCGCCGTTAGCCATATAATACCTTTTTGTATTGCTTGGATTCACATACCAAGCCTCACCACGTTCTTCTACTTGTAATAAAATTTCACCCTTCAATCTCTCACTTAATTTATCGTCAACAGTAATAATTTTTTCCTTTTCGCTGTTAATAAAATTTGTTATGTTATCCTCTTCGTTTGTTTCGTCGTTTTGTGAATCAGAAGTTGTTTGTGTAGCAGGTGTTTGCGCGAATGTTGTGGGCTCATTTACATCCAACGAATATGTTCGACTTTTATTATATTGAGGATATCCTCCCATTTCTACAAAAATTTCAATATCATAATGTCGTATAGATGAGCTTATAGACCCAGTTAATGTAAACCAACCTTCTCCACTAAAATATCCAGGCGTATTGTTGGTTTTATAATTGAATTCTGAGGTTAGTCCTATTGGTAGCTCACTAATTGTTGGGGGGTATTTAAAGCGACCGACAAAATTGAAATAAATAGTTCCTAAATAAGGCGTATGCAAATCAGCGTTCGGCAAAGAATCAGTTGTAATGTCTATATTAAGTCCAACTACTTTTAATGTGTAAGGTTGAGTAAGAATAGCCCCTTGATTATCAGTTAATATTAACGTCATGGAATATTCACTAGGTTTTTCAACCATTCCAAAAAATGTAAAATGATACAAAACATCACCATCGTGAATTACTTCACTAATGTTTGCGCCATCAGGCAAGTCAGTGCCGACTAATTGTACTTGCGGAACGGAATCACCACTATATAAGAAACTTATATCTTCTGAAAAAGAGTCGTTTTCCATGGCAGTAATTGAATCGTTAAAATTTATTAACGAAAAAAATCCAGTTGCCTTAGCTTGATTTGTGGGCATGAAAATGGTTATAAAGAACATGCTACTTAAAAATAAATATAAAATTTTCCCCATACATTTAATATAAACTATTTAATATATTTTTTGCATTTTAACTTAAAATTAGCTAAAATGGTATTATATTTAAATTTTAATTCATTTTGCAAAGATTAGCAACAAATGGACTTATCTAAGGTAAAAAAAATTTACATGATTGGCGTTAAAGGCGTGGGCATGGCAATGCTAGCGCAATATTTAGTTGAGCAGGAAATTGAAGTCATCGGTTCTGACACAGACGATGTTTTTATGACCGATGAAGTGTTGAAGAGTAGAGGTATTAATATTTTTGAAGGATTTGACGCAAAAAACATACCAGCTAACGCTGATTTGATTATTTATTCTACTGCTTACAATAAGGAAAATAATACTGAATTGGCGAGCGCTCTGGTAGGCAAGATTAAAGTTTTAACCTATGCTGAAGCGTTGGCGGATATTTTCAATCAAAAATATGGTATTGCCGTTGTTGGTTCGCACGGAAAAACCACTACTACTGCTTGGCTAGGTTTTGTTATGCAAAAAGCCAAACTTGAGCCCAATGTTTTAGTTGGCGCTAAGGTACCACAGTTTGATGGATTAGCATTGACTAGCAAATCTAATTATTTTGTCGTTGAGGTCGATGAATATCAAAACAAGTTAAAATATTTTCAACCCAAAGGAGTTATTCTTAACAATATTGAATATGACCATCCTGATTTTTTTCCAACTGTAGAAGATTATAACAGAGTGTTTATCGAGTTTATAAAAAAACTTCCGTCAAGTGGGTTTTTGGTAGCTAATTACGACGATTCAGTAATCAGAAAAGTCGCTAGTGTAAATTCTCGAGCCAAGGTTATAAGTTACGCCATCAACGAAACAGCTGATTATGTTGCTTATGACATGAGAAATAAAAATGGTCGACAGTTTTTTAAAGTAAAAATCGGATCTGACGAGGAAGATATAACAGGAAGTAATGAAAGCTTGTTGGGGGATTTTGTTATTCAACTTGCCGGTCAGCATAATATCTATAATGCTTTGGCAGTCATTGTCGCTTCAATTGAATTGGGTATAGAGCTGGTAGATATCAGAAAATATTTGGAAGAATTTGAAGGTACTGCCAGAAGAATGCAAAAGATGGGTGAATATCGTGGAGCGGAGATAATTGACGATTATGCCCATCATCCAAACGAAGTAAAAGCGACAATCTCAGCTATAAAACAAAAATATCCTGACAAAAAAATAAAACTAGTTTTCCATCCCCATACTTACACTCGCACCAAAGCACTACTCAATGATTTTGCCGCCAGTTTTGGTGGCGTTGATGAATTGATTATTTTGGATATTTATGGATCAGCCAGAGAAAAACAAGGTGGAGTTCATAGTCGTGATTTAATAGAGCTAATAAAGCAAAAAAACAACAAGGCAATAAATCAGAAAGTTTTGCATATTCCTACCTTAGCTGAGTGCGAAGCGTATTTGAAAGAAAATATTGAGCATGGCGAGATAGTGGTTCTAATGGGTGCTGGTGATGTTTTTCGCATCGGGGATAATATAGTGGAAAAATAATAAAAATTTATTTTTTAGCATGAAAAGCTTTAAAATAGCTCAGAAAAAAATACATAACATAGTTGATAAATATAATATTGGCGAATTATTAAAAATTAACCCTGTTAAAACTAGCGGAAACGTTAGTTTTTTTGTAAAAACATCTTTAGGTAGGTATTTTTTACGTTTATGCGGGGACAATTATCGTTGGCGTAGTAAACAGGAAATAGAGGGGGAGTTAAAGTTAATTGATTTATTAGAGAAAAATAAATTTCCAGTTATTGGCTATGAAAAAATGAAAAATGGACAAAGTGTGATTAGTTTGGGCGGGCGACATGGTTATTTAAGAAAATTTTCAACAGGAAAACAAATAAAAGTAAATCTAACGAAAGAACAGCTTGTAAAAGCGGGGCAAGTATTGGGTAGATATCACAATATTGTAAAAAATTATAGAGCGGGCGGTTTGAGGAAGAATATTAATTTCGGAATGGAGGAAACTTTGAAGTATTTTTATAAAGAAAAGAAAAATATTTTGAAAAGCAATTTTAAGAATAGTGAAGAATATGTTAAAAATTTTGAAAAAGAGATAAAGAAAATTAAGCTATCAAAGAATTTAATTAGAGGCATGATTCACGAGGATTTGGGTAAAAGACATGTGCTTTGGCAAAATAATGAGGTAGTGGCTTTTATTGATTTTGATCGCAGTTATTTCGGCTATTTGATTTTAGATTTAGGACAGGCTTTACGCGGTTGGTGCTTTGTTGATAATTGGCAAAAGTGGAGTAAAGATAACTGTAAATATTTTTTGCGTGGTTATGAGACTGAAAGAAAATTAAACAAAGAAGAAAAAAAATGTTTATTACTAGCGATTAAATTTGCGGTATTGGAAAGGTCTTTGTCTTTTGCCACTAACTATATTTATGGCAGCAAATCAGGGAAATCAGATGAAAAATTTGCCAGAGACAGTTTATTCAAGCAGATCGGAAAAATAGATATTTAAAAAAGAGTTGGTATTAAAAAATATCAACCCTTTTTTGGTTAGATGGAGAAATAAATCTCTCCCTTTATTTTTATTGGAATAACGACAGTAAAAGGGACTCGCGATTTCCTTATCGCCTTGATATCATCCTTAATCCATTTTTTTCTTCTGGAGAAGTCGTACCAAAAAGTTTTAATGATCGGAATGATATTCCTCGGGTCATAAGGATTCCCTGTTCCTTGCCATTCTCCGCTCTCGCCCAAGTCCGGATCCCATGAAAATTTACCGACTTTAAACCATATAGCCATTCTGGGTAACCAGAAATTAATATGTGTCCACCGACTTGGCAAAAGATAATAAACCTCATCAAAGAAGTTTAGTGGGAAAACAGCGTTTTTTGTAGGTCCATGAACATCTTCTATAATGTAAACTACTTCATCAAGAAATACGTCTGGCAACTCCTTTCTGTCGTAATCACAATCATAAGCTTCCGCCGTGGGATACATTTGGGCAAAAAGCTTACGAAAAGTACTTTTACCAGTAATTCCTACACCAGTGATTAGAATTTTCAAAAGATCACCCCCCCCTTTTTTTTTGTTTAGTTTTAACGGTAAAGTTTAAGACAAATTTTCGAACTTGTCAATAGTGGCGGTTTTTGTACTTTTTTGCTAAAATTGTAGAGTAAATTATTGAAAAATCTTTATTTATGTACGTAAAAATTATTTTTAACGGTTTGTTGATTTTTCTGCTTTTTGCTGTGCAAGTGGCTTTTATACCGATTTTACCTGGTTGGTTGAGTAATTTAAATTTGGCCTTGGTTGTTCTGGTTTATTTATTGGTGTCTGGTAAATTTGTTTTGACTATGTCCTGGGCGATTGCTCTGGGTTTTTTATTTGACACTTTGTCTTTTGTTTTTTTCGGTCTGCATCTTTTGAGTATTATTCTGGCTGTTTTGGCAACTAATTTTTTGTTAAAAAATTTTTTTACCAACCGTTCTCTCTATTCATTTGCCGTTTTAACTACTTTTATGACGCTTGCTTATAACGCGTTGCTTCTCTTTGGCGGTTTTATAAATGGATTATTAAAACAGCAGGGGAGCATAGAATTAACAAAATATTATTGGGCAGGGATAACTGAGCAATTATTTTTAAATTTAATTATTACGGTTATTTTATTTTATTTTTTAAATTATCTTAGTGGGCGTTTTAAGCCGGTTTTTCTACCAAGACGTCATCAAGAATTCTAATATGAATTTTAGCGATTTTAAAAAAAATAAACACGATCCGTTTTTGATTCAAGAAGGAAGAATAAAAAACGGCAAAATTGCGCGTAACTATCAAGCTGATTTGGTTGAGAATGTTTTGGCGGGCAAAACTGGAGAAAAAAATACAATCGGCCGAAATTTTAACATAGAAAAAATAAAAAAAGTATATTATATATTAATTATTTTTTTGGGAATTCTTTTTATTAGAACTGCCTGGCTACAAATTTATAAAGGTGAGTATTATTATGATTTAGCCGAGGGTAATCGCATTAGGATAGATCGCATAGAATCTAAGCGAGGTATTGTTTATGACCAAGAATTTCGACCTCTAGTTCGGAACGTAGCTAATTTTATGCTCTATTTTATCCCAGCTGATTTATCCGAAGATGACGTACAGCGCAATAGCGTGATTAGTAGAATAAGCGAAATTCTGGAAGACATAACAACCGAAGATATAATTTTGTCGTTAAGTAAAATTGAAGCAGATTCATTTGAGAATTTTCAGCCTTTTTTTGTAGCAGATAACATTCCATACGAAAAAGCTATACTTTTGAAGATAGAATCCGAAAACATGTCAGGTGTGATTTTATCCAATCGCACCAGAAGAGAATATAATCTTTATTGTTTATCTCTATCGCATATCCTCGGCTATACGGGAAAAATAAATAAAGACGAGCTAGAAGAATATGGGTCGGAATATTTACCAATTGATTATATCGGCAAAACTGGAATTGAAAAATTCTGGGAAAATGAGTTAAGAGGTATAGATGGCAAAAAACAAATTGAAGTTGATGCCAAAGGTAAAGAAAAAAAGATATTAAATCAGGAGTCAGGCAAAGATGGACATAATCTCGTGTTATCCCTAAACATTGAAGCTCAGCGTAAATTAGAAGAAATAATTATTGAGAATTTACAAAAAATAAACAAAAGCCAAGCAGTAGCTATAGTAATGGATCCTAACAATGGGGAAATTATTTCATTGGTAAATTTTCCATCTTACAATAATAATGCTTTTGCTCGAGGAATTACTCAAGATGAATATGCCGAACTCATAAATCATCCTGACAAACCTTTGTATAATCGTAGTATCAGCGGAGAATATCCGTCAGGTTCAACTATAAAGCCAATTATTGCCGTAGCAGCGCTTGAGGAGGGTGTAATTAGCGAATATACTAGTTTTAACAGTGTAGGTGGGATAGAGATTGGTCAATGGTTTTTTCCAGATTGGAAAGCCGGTGGGCACGGTACAACAGACGTGCGAAAGGCGATTGCTGAATCGGTTAATACTTTCTTTTATTATATTGGTGGCGGATATAATGATTTTAATGGATTGGGGGTTGATCGGATTGTTAATTATGGGAAATTATTTGGGCTAGGCAAGCAAACAGGAATTGATTTAATTGGTGAGTCTGATGGCTTTTTACCAACTAAGGAATGGAAAGAAAGCACCAAGGGCGAGCAATGGTATATCGGTGACACCTATCATATGGCAATTGGACAAGGAGATTTACTAGTGACGCCATTACAGGTGGCTAATTTTACATCAGTTTTTGCTAATGGCGGAAAATTATACCGACCTCATTTCGTTAGACAGGTGCTAACTAGTGAGGATCGTTTAATTGGGCAGTCAGACAATACGCCAATTAGGGAAGATTTTATTTCAGATAAAAATATAAATATTGTCAGGGAAGGAATGAGAAGAACGGTTGTTAGTGGCAGTGCTCAAAGCCTACAATCAGTACCAGTGGCAGTGGCTGGCAAAACTGGCACGGCTCAATGGTCAAGCAAGGAAGATCCGCATGCCTGGTTTACTGGTTTTGCTCCGTACGATGAACCAAAAATTGTTATTACGATTTTGATAGAGAAAGGTGGGGAGGGGAGTTATGTAGCGGTGCCGATAGCCCAAGAATTTTTGACTTGGTATTTTAGTAGATAAATCAAGGAAAAACCGTGTTTTTTAGCACTCTTGACAAGAGAGTGCTAATTGTTTTACAATGTCTTTGTGAGTATGGATAATAGAAAAAAATTAATATTAAATACGATTGTTAAAGAATATATCAAGACTGGCGCACCTGTTGGTTCTGGTTTTTTGGTGGAAAAATATAAACTAAACATTTCTCCAGCTACTGTCAGAAATGAGATGGCTGAATTGGAGGAATCTGGGCATATTATTCAACCGCACACGTCAGCCGGTCGTATTCCGACTGAATTGGCTTATGATTTATATTTAGAAAATTTAAAAATTCGCCAGATAAGTAAATCTGATGAAAAAATTTTAGATGCGTCACTGTTTAGTCAGACTCCGAATTTTAAACAGACAGCAAAAGATTTAGCTAGACTGTCTAACAATGCTGTTTTTTGGGCTTTTCATAAAAATAATTTATATTACACTGGCATATCAAACATGTTACAACAAGTAGAGTTTAGTCAAATTAACTTGATACATAGTTTTTCCGCTGTGATCGATCAGGTTGACGAAGTGATTGACCAAATATTTGATCAAGTCGGCATCGGCGTTCATGCTTTAATCGGTACCAAAAATCCTTTTGGTATTTTTTGCGGAACAGTGTTGGTCAAATATAGACACAAAAATAACACTGGACTATTTGGCATATTAGGACCAATCAGAATGGATTATGAAAAAAATATGTCTTTAGTCAGATTTATAAATGATAAAATTACAAATAATAAATAAAGGATAATTATGGTGGATAAAAAAAATAAAACTAAAAATAAAGATTCAAAATTAGGAAATAAATATGAGGAGCTTGAAGCAAGATACAAGCGTGCCTTGGCTGATTATCAAAATTTATTGAAAAGGACAGCTGATGAAAAAGTAGAATTTGTTAAATATGCCAACGAACAGTTCCTTTATGAAATAATTCCAGTTTACGATAATTTAAAAATGGCGATAAAACACAATAATGGGGAAGATAGTTGGTTTGAAGGGATAAAATTTGTAATCAAACAATTTCAGGATAAGTTAAAAGATTTGGGCGTGGAAGAAATACTCACGAAAGACGTAGTCTTTAATCACAACACCATGGAAGCGGTTGAGAATGAAAAAACAAAAGATAAAAAAAAGGATGGAGTAGTCAAAGAAGAAGTAAGGGCAGGTTACAAATTAAAGGGTAAAGTGATTATTCCAGCTAAAGTAATTGTTTTTATTTTTAAAAAATAAATAAATTAAAAAGTTTAGTCGCTGGTTTTACGGCTGGCTAAGCAAACAGGAGAAAAAATATATGTCACCACTAATAAAATGGACACCATTTCTCGAACCTTTTGAAGAAATGGATAAAATGTTTTCTGATTTTAGCCCGATGCGCGGTATGAAAGGTTTCGTGCCAGCGGTTGATGTTTATCAGGATAAAAATAGTGTAATTATTGAAGCAGAATTAGCTGGTATTGATCCGGAAAATGTTGATATTTCAATTGAAAACGATGTTTTGAGTATAAAAGGACGAAGTGAAAAGAAAAGTGAAGTTGAGGATAAAAATTATTACCGAAAAGAGATTCGTTCAGGTAGTTTTTATCGCAATATACCGTTGCCAGCCCACGTAATTGGCGATAAGGCCAGTGCGGAAGCCAAGGACGGTGTGTTGAAAATAGTTGTTCCAAAATCACCAGAAACCAAGCCAAAGACGATAAAGATTAAGACGAAGAAAAGTAAGTAAAAAAGTAGAAAGTTGTAAAGTCAAGATTGTTGTAAAGGGGTTTGACTCCTTTCGTAGGGGTCGAACCCCTGCGAGTTAAATTCTGTCATTCCCGCACCACACCCTTTATTGTCATTCCCGCGAAGGCGGGAATCCAGAAGTGAGCAGTAGGAATAAATAATTCAAAAATTAAAATGGAAAATTTAAAAGAAAAAGTAAAAAATAATAAAAAGATTATTGCTATATTTATTATTGTATTATTGATGATTATTTCATTTTGGTTTAATAAAAATGATGTTTTAATCCTGTTAAAATATAATATTTATTTAATAAAACTATTGTTTCCATTTGTATTATTAATAATATTTCTCTGCTTTTTAATAAATCATTTTGTTAAGGACCGAATTAAATTAGGAGATTATTTAACTTTTAGTAGTATAATAATTGTCGTTGCCTTTTTTGCAATACAATTCCATATAGATAAAGAAGCAGAGGTAAACAGAATAAAAAAAGTTAATTCAGCAATGGAAAATTTTAATAAAATAGATTGTTTAAATTCGAATAATATTAACAGTTTATTTTCAATCAACATAGAGCGATCTGTCAACGACCAATTGCTTCCTTTAGAAAAATATTCTTTAGATTTTTATGAGAACAATATAGATTTTATTTACAATAGCAAAGTAAAACAAGAAGCTGATAAAATAATTGAAGCATTTAGAATGATGAAAATTTCTAATGAATTGATTGATTATATTAATAATTTAAATACTCTTATATTGAGTTCAGATAATGTTGCTGAAAAAAATCAGATAATTAGTGAAAAAGAAAAAAGAGAGTTTGAGCTGGGAGCTTATTCAGATGTGATATATTGGAATTTACAATGTAATAATTAATTTTTAGATTCCCGTTGGAGTTTATCCCGATGGATACCG
The DNA here is from genome assembly GCA_964553705.1 of uncultured Gammaproteobacteria bacterium. Taxonomy (GTDB): domain Bacteria; phylum Patescibacteriota; class Patescibacteriia; order Patescibacteriales; family GWC2-42-12; genus CAYXNZ01. The sequence goes on along the minus strand of CAZKKV010000006.1, from coordinate 12,155 downwards.
GGGCGGGAATGACAGAAAGAGAGAAATAATAGAAAAATAAATTAAATTAAATAATTAAAATAATTAATTTGTCATTGTGTGGTAAATTTTCCCCCTTCTAAAGGGGGATAAAGGGGGTTAAAATTTAACCTCCCCACCCCTCCTTTAAAAGGAGGGTAAAGATGTTTCTCACAATGACATAAGAAATAATATGGGAAAAATATTAGGAATTGATTTAGGCACTACTAATAGTGCAATGGCTATCATTGAAGGTGGTCAACCAAAAATTTTGGAAAATGCTGAAGGCAATAGGACAACACCTTCGGTAGTTGCTATTTCCAAAAATGGTGAAAGGCTAGTCGGTCAGACAGCCAAAAGACAAGCGGTAACAAATCCGGAAAACACTGTTTATGCTATCAAACGTTTGATAGGGCGTAAATTTGAAGAAGAAGAAGTGCAAACAGACGCAAAAACAGCGCCTTATAAAATCGTTAAAGCTAATGGCGGTGTCAAAATTAAAATGAGTGATAAAGAATACACACCGCAAGAAATATCAGCAATGATTTTGTCAAAACTAAAAGCTGATGCTGAAGCAAAGTTGGGTGAAAAAATAACTGAAGCGATAATTACCGTGCCTGCATATTTTAATGACTCACAAAGACAGGCAACAAAAGACGCTGGACAAATAGCTGGTCTAGAAGTCAAAAGAATTATTAATGAGCCAACAGCAGCTGCTTTAGCTTATGGTTTCGAAAAGAAAAAAGGTGAACAGATTGCAGTCTATGACTTAGGGGGTGGTACTTTTGATATATCTATTTTGGACGTCAGTGCTGATACAGTAGAAGTAAAATCGACTAACGGAGACACACATTTAGGTGGTGAAGATTTTGACCAGAGGATAATTCAATGGATTTTGGAAGAATTTAAAAAAGATCAAGGAATAGATTTGTCAAAAGATACCTTGGCGTTGCAGAGGATTAAAGAAGCGGCGGAAAAAGCAAAAATTGAACTTTCTACTACTATGGAAACCGAAATTAACCAGCCATTTATTACCACCGATGAAAATGGTCCAAAACATTTAGTCATGAAAATGAGTCGAGCAAAATTAGAAGAATTGGTTGGTGATTTAGTTGAAAAAACCATTGAACCTTGCAAAGCAGCCTTGAAAGATGCCGGTTTTGAGACAAAAGATATTGAGGAAGTAATTTTGGTTGGTGGTATGACCAGAATGCCGTTAGTTCAGGCAAAAGTAAAAGAATTTTTCGGTAAAGAGCCAAATATGACTGTAAATCCAGACGAAGTTGTCGCCTTGGGCGCAGCGGTTCAGGCTGGTGTTTTACAAGGAGACGTTAAAGATGTTTTACTTCTTGACGTCACTCCACTAACCCTAGGGATTGAAACATTAGGTGGAGTAGCTACACCATTGATTGAAAAAAACACTACTATTCCAACATCAAAGTCACAAGTTTTTTCAACAGCAGCTGATGGACAAACAAGCGTTGAAATTCATGTCCTACAGGGTGAACGACCGATGGCCGGAGATAATAAAACTTTAGGTAGGTTTATTTTAGATGGCATCCCGACTGCTCCACGCGGAGTACCACAGGTTGAAGTTAGCTTTGATTTGGACGCCAATGGTATTCTAAATGTCAGCGCAAAAGATAAAGCGACCGGCAAAGAGCAAAAGATTACAATCACTGCTTCATCTGGGTTGTCAAAAGAAGAAGTAGAAAAAATGAAAAAAGAAGCAGAGATTCATGCTGAAGAAGACAAAAAGAAAAAAGAGCAGGTTGAAATAAAAAATCAGGCAGAAACAGTTGTTTTTACCACTGAAAAATTGATAAAAGAATCAGGCGATAAAATGAAAGAGGAAGACAAGAAAGAATTAGAAGAAAAAATGGAAGCTCTAAAAAAAGTAAAAGATTCTGATCAATATGATGAGATAAAAAAGAAAATGGAAGAAATGAACGAGGTAGCACAGAAAATTGGTGCAGCAATGTATCAACAGCAAGCTGAAGCGGACAAGCAAAAACAAGCAGGTGATGCTAAAAAAGAAGAAGGTAAAGATGGCGGTGAAGAAAAAAAGGAAAAAGAAGAACCAGTTGAAGGGGAAGTGGTTGATGAAAAAAAATAATTCATAATGTTAAAATGAATTGATAGGTTGCCTAATTTATTTTAGGCAACCAATTGAATTCATTTATTAAATTAAAAAATTAAGGAGTAATTGATCATTTTGTTTTAAAATTTAATGCCAAATTTTATCAAAAAGGAGGTAAATCATGGGTTTAACTTTGGAAAAAGGACCGGTTTGGCCAGGGACAACATATAGGTGTGAGGTATGCAAAGGAAATAATGACGGGAAAAACGACATAGTCGTTGAGAACATAGTCAAAAGAACTTGTGTGCATTGCCTATACGTTGAAGTTGGCCCGCGAGAATCATTTATGCATATAAACCATACTATGTTGAAAGTAAATCTGGAAAAGCTAAAAAGAGAAGGGTTTCTTTCATAGTAAGATGTATCAATTAACCGTAGGGGAGAAAATCTCCCCTTCAAAAAAAATTACTAAGTAAAATATTTAATTAAATTTAAAAAATATTTATGCCAGGACAAAAAAAGCAAGAAATAAAAATAGCGGACAATATTCCAGGAGCAGAATATGCTAATGCTATGCAAGTAAATCATAATAAGGAAGAATTTCATTTATTCTTTTTTAATTTAGTCGGTGTCTCAGGTAAAGTAGTCGGAAAAATAATCACTAATCCGGGACACTACAGAAGAATAATTGCTGCAATGCAGGATAATTTAAAAAAATATGAAGAACGGTTTGGGAAAATAGAAGAAGCGCCAGAGCTAGATAAAGAAATTGGTTTTAAAGGATAAAAGGTAATTAGTAATTAAAAATTATATTTTTTTGTCATTCCCATTTACTCTATTTTTTTACCTCTTTGTCATTCCCGCGTAGGTGGTAATCCAGAAATGTCGAAAAATAGATTTCCGTTTTTGCGGGAATGACAGGCGATTTTATTAAAAGCAATAATTAAAATAAGAAATGTCTAAAGATTATTATAAAATACTTGGGATTGATAAAAATGCTAGTCAAGATGAAATAAAAAAAGCATTCAGGAAAGAAGCACATAAATATCATCCAGATAAAGTTGGCGGTGATGAAATAAAATTTAAGGAAGCTAACGAGGCTTATCAGGTGTTGGGTAATGAAAAAAAACGATCGCAATACGACCAATTTGGTTCAACTTTTGAACAAGCGCAGGCTGGAGGCGGTTTTTCTGGGTTTGAGGGTTTTCGGGATTTTTCTGGTTTTACTAACGGTTTTAATGTTGATATGGATGATTTAGGTGATGTCTTTGGCGGGATTGGAGATATCTTTGGTTTTTCCAATAGAGGCGGACAGGGACGGCGACAAAGGCAAGGACGTGATATCGAAGTTATTTTGACTATAAATTTTTTGGAGGCTGTTTTTGGTGTGGAAAAAGAGATAGGTTTGAGAAAAAATATTATTTGTGATAAATGCAAGGGCAATGGAGCAGAGCCAGGAACACCGATTGAAACATGCAAAACTTGTGGGGGTACAGGTAGAGTTACGAAAGTTCAACGGACTATTTTTGGTAATATGCAAGTACAAGCTACTTGTTCAGATTGTCAAGGTGAAGGAAAGACTTATACTAAAAAATGTTCAAAATGCAAAGGTAGCGGGCAAATCAACGAGTTAGTTAAATTAAAAATAAAAATTCCAGCTGGTATTGATAACGGGGAAACTATTAGATTAGCCAGTCAAGGCGAAGCTGGAGAGAAAGGTGCATCAGCGGGGGACTTGTATTTAAAATTAAGAGTAAACCAGGACAAAAGATTCAAGCGGGATGGCTATGATATTTTTAGTAAAGCGGAAATAAGCTTTGCCCAAGCGGCCTTAGGCGGTAAAGTTAATATAAATACAGTTGACGGAGATGTAAAATTAAAGATACCAGAGGGAACGCAATCAGGTGTTGAATTCCGATTACGTGGCAGAGGTGTACCGAGATTGCGAGGGCGAGGCAGAGGGGATCATATTGTAGAAGTTGCGGTTAAGACACCGACAAGACTATCAAGAAAACAAAAAGAATTGTTAAAAGAGCTAGAGGAATAAAAATGAAAACTTTTTATATTATTACTATCGGCTGTCAGATGAATAAATCAGACAGTGAGAGATTTACAACCAGAATGGAAGAACTTGGGTATAGAGAGTCTCGTAGTAAATACGAGACTGATTTTGTTATTATAAATACTTGCGGTGTTCGACAAAAAGCTGAAGATAGGATTTATGGATTTATTCCAAGCATAAAAAAGAGAAACAAAAAGGTAAAAATAATAATTACTGGCTGTTTGGTCTACAGAAAGGACGTTAGGAAAAGATTAAACAAACAAGTTGATTACTGGATACCGATTCAACAAATTTCCAATTTCCAACTTCCAATTTCCAAACAAAATGAAAAAAATAATTTAAGTAATTATTTAAAAATTCAACCAAAGTATAGCTCTAAATTTAGTGCTTTTGTACCAGTTGGTAATGGTTGCAATAATTTTTGTACTTATTGTGTGGTACCTTACGCCAGAGGACGAGAAACGTACCGTCCAATAAAAGACATCTTAAATGAAGTAAAATACTTGGTAAAAAATGGCTATAAAGAAATTATTTTGATAGCGCAAAACGTAAATAGCTATCGGGTGAAAAGTGGCCAAAAAACATTTGATTTTGCCGATTTATTGCAAGTAGTTAACGATATTGAGGGAAAATTTTTGATAAGTTTTTTAACTAGTCATCCAAAAGATATGACTGATAAGTTGATCAAAACAGTTGCCGAATGCGAAAAGGTTTATAAGTACATTCATTTACCAGCACAAGCAGGGGACAATGCTGTTCTAAGAAAAATGAATCGTAATTATACTATTAGTCACTACAAAAAGCTAATAAAAAAAATAAAACAGTTGATGCCTGAAGCGTCTATTTCTACAGATATTATAGTTGGTTTTCCTGGCGAAACGAAAAAACAGTTTAACAATACAGTTAAATTATTCAAGGAAACAAAATACGATATGGCCTACATTTCTCAATATAGCTCTCGACCGGGAACAACAGCGGAAAAATTAGATGACAACGTGTCTAAATGTGAAAAAAAGAAAAGAGAAGATGTTTTAACAAAAATTTTAAAAAAAACTGTTTTGGAAAATAATAAAAAATATATCAACAAAATCGTTAAAGTTTTAGTTGGGGCTAAAAATAAAAAAGGTGAGTGGTACGGCAAAACAGAGACAAATAAAAGCGTAAAATTTAAAATGAAAGAAAGCAGTAATTTAATTGGTAAATTTACTGATATAAAAATTTTAAAAGCAAAGGATTTTAATTTGGAAGGAAAATTTAAAAAGGCATAGCGTTAAAAACTACTATGCCTTTTTTGTTTTTTCGCCCATATTTGGTCTCTCTTTACTCCTGTGGCGCTCTTCTGTCCTACGAGGAATTAAAGCCTAGACCGCTGGGGCGTAGTGCAAGTTTTTTCATGATTTCTTCCCTCCGTTGTTGCTTATCATGAGAAATTCTTGCTTGTTTGACGACACCGAAATGTCGCCACTTCCGATTTAATTATATTATAAAAAACATATACAAAAATGTCAAAATTAAAAAATAAAATTTTAGTTATTATTGGGCCGACATCTAGCGGAAAGACTAAATTAGCTGTGAAATTAGCCAAAAAATATGATGGTGAAATTGTCAGTGCTGATTCACGTCAGGTTTATCGCGGTATGGATATTGGCACAGGGAAAGATTTAAAAGAATATGGTAATATACCTTATTATTTGATTGACGTAGTTGATCCAAAAGAACAATTTAGTTTGGCACAGTATCAGAAATTAGCTTTTGAGGCGATTGATAATATTTTGTTTCGAAATAAATTACCGATTTTAGTTGGTGGTAGTGGTTTGTATTTACAAGCCGTGGTGGATAATTATGACTTAAGCTATATTGGTAGAGATGAAAAATTAAGAAAGAAATTAGAAAAATATAGTATTGAAAAACTTTTTCAAGAAGTTAACAAAATAAATCCAAAATTTGCTAGTAAAATTAACGAGAGTGATAGAAAAAATAAAAGACGGCTAATTAGATATATCGAAATTTTACAAAAAGACAGTACAGAATTGCCTAAAAAAAACAAGCCAAAATATGAAGCAGAAATCATTTGTCTAAGTCCAGAAAAATCAAAACTAGAAAAACGAGTTTATAAAAGATTACTAGACAGATTAGAAAAAGAAGATATGATTAGTGAGGTGGAAAAATTACACAAAAACGGAGTTAGTTGGAAAAGACTAGAAGATTTTGGCTTGGAATATAAATTTATTTCCCAATACTTGCAAGACAAGCTAGAGTATGATGATATGGTGGAAAAATTAAATATCGCTATTAGAAAATTTGCTAAACGACAGATGACCTGGTTTAGAAGATGGGAAAAGCAAGGAGCCAAGATTGAATGGAAAAAAATATAAAAACCATTAAGTCAAAATTAAATAATTAAGGTCACGCTAAAGCGTGGCCTTAATTTTGGTCTACCTCCTTAGATTTTCAATTGCTCGTGCGATTAGCGGTAATTCATTTTCAGGTATTACGACTCTCTCTTTACCCAAATCATAATGTTCGTTTATAGCTTCTTGCACGATTGCAATCAGACAAGGCGTGCATGAATTACCAGCGTAACAAGGAATGCCTGTTTCTTTGAATATTCCTTTGATTTGCGGAATATTGCATTTGCCGTTTCTTACCAAAGGACAATTATTGTTTTCCCCCATTTCTCCTCCCTCCTTTTTTTTAATTTTTATTAATCTCCAAAAAAATATCCCGTCCTTTGGACGGGATATTTTTAAAAAATTGATTCCTGCTCTGGATTATGTATCCAGAGGATATGATAATTAATTTCTAGCGTGTGTTTATTCATCATTTATAATTATAGCAGATGTTGTTTATTGTGCCAAATTAAGCAAATTTGGTTAAAAATAGTTAGAAAATTTTGGATTAGAGTAACAAATTTTATCGACTACTTTCAATAGCAGATATTGCTAGTCCTGTGGCAAGTCTCATATATATACTTTCTGCATCTTGGCTATTTATTAATTTTTCCCAGTTATTTTTTTTAGCCGTATCCCAAATGTATTCATCGCTTCCTAGTCTAACTTTTGCTTTTTCCAATGCTTGTATCTCGAACTCAAAATTGCCAGGAACACTTGTAAGTTTCTTTATTTTTCCATCTATTATACCAAGGGCTTCCTGCGTAATGTCTTTATAACTTTGAGGAAGCTCTTTTTCCTTCTCTGTGTTTCTTTTTTTTTCGGCGAGAGAAGATGTTTGAGATAATGTTTCAAAATTCATATGTTTTAAGTTATTTTAATAATTTTTTTAATATTTCAATGACTATTTTATAATTAGCTTTGCCTTTTGATGGTTATTATTGTTTGTTCAACAATAAATTGTAGGATATTTTCTTTGCCTGATTTGTGTTTGATAATCCAACCTTTATATTAACTCTTAGTTTTTAAAATAGCTCCATTAGCTAGGGTTTGGGCTAATTCTTCTTCTGCTGTCTCTGTTTCTTGTAAATTATTAGTATTTACTAGTTTGGTAAACCAAGAAGATTCAACGTCTTTTTTTAAAGTAGATTTATTTATATACTTAAGTGCTATTTTTTTGTTTTTTTCTGATAATTGTTGATTATATTCTAGAATTTCTTTTGTTCTTTCTATAATTCTATCAAATAGTTCTTGTTTTATTTCCCTGTCTTCTACTTTTATTGTGCAATCTTCAGGTTTTAATGGAAATTCAATTGTCATATATAATATTATTAATTAAAATCATCATTTTTTAATATTTTTATTTTAATATTTTTTTTAATATTTCAATGACTATTCTGGGATTGGCTTTGCCTTTTGTTTTTGCCATAACTTGTCCAACGAAAAATTGTAAGACGTTTTCTTTGCCCAACCTGTATTGTTCAAGTTGTTTGGGAAATTCTTTTATAATTTGTTTTATTGTTTTTTCCAGTTCAGCTTCATTGTCAACTTGCTCCAGACCGAGATCAGCCATTATTTGCGTTGGGTCGCCACCATTTTTATACATTTGCGCCAAAATAGTCTGAGCGGCGGACGAATTTATTTTTTCTTGATAGACGAGCGTAATAAATTCAGCAAAATTTTCCGGGGTAATTTTTGTAGCTGCTACATTCTCCTTAGTTGCGTTTAAGTGTTTTAAAAATTCATTAATTAACCAGTTGACTGTAGCTTTGGCTAATTTTTTTTGTTGCCTTTCCCAATCATCACCAGTAGAATCAACCCAGGCGCGCAATTCAGTGATTACTTGTTCTGTAAAATCAGCTAATTTTTTATCGGCGACGATAATTTCAGCTTCATCAGCAGTTAGATGGTATTGTTCCTTGAATCGCTTTATTTTTTCTGGTGGCAGCTCAATCAGCTGTTTTTTTAATTCTTCAAGTTGTTTATCACTGATTTTTATCGGCGGGATATCCGGTTCGGGAAAATAGCGGTAATCAGCTGAAGTTTCCTTAATTCTCTGACTGATTGTTTTTCCTTGGTTATCATTCCAGCCCCTTGTTTCCTGAACTATCTTTTCACCTTCTTTGATGGCATTAACTTGTCTTTTTATTTCATAATCAATTGCTTTTTCAACTGCTTTAAATGAATTGATATTTTTTAATTCAACTTTCGGATTTAAATGGTATTTACCGATTGGTTTGATTTGTCCATCAGAGTATTCCCATTTACCCTTTTCTTGGACGCTAACATTAGCTTCACAGCGCATTTCACCTTTTTCCATGTCTGCACTTGAAACATCTGTGTATCTCAAAATTTGTTGATAGGCTTGGCAGAATTTTTTTGCTGTTTCAGCGTTTTTGATTACTGGTTCAGTAACCAATTCTACTAGCGGAGTACCCGCGCGATTGTAATCGGCCAAAGTATAGGCTCTGCCCGTAGGATGAGTGAGTTTTCCCGTATCTTCTTCCAGATGAATCCTGGTTATGTCAATTTTTTCACCATTGATTTCGAGATAGCCGTTATAACAAAGAGGTATATCATATTGCGATATTTGATAGCCTTTTGGCAGATCGGGGTAAAAATAGTTTTTTCGGTCAAATTTGCTCAATTGGTTTATTTGGCAGTTGAGTGCTAATCCAATCAAAACAGTCCAATTAATAGCTTGTTTGTTGGCCGTAGGCAGAGTTCCTGGATGAGCTAAGCATATCGGACATATATTTTCATTTGGCTTTTTCTTTTCCGTGTCATTGTCACAATGACAGAACATTTTTGATTTAGTTTTTAATTCAGCATGTATTTCCATGCCAATTATTACGTCGTATTCCATGTTTATTGGTTTAAAATTGTTTTATTTTTGCTAAAGTTAGTTTAGCTTATATTATCATAAAAAACAAGAAAACTCCACCATTAATGTCGGTCGAGCATAAAATATTGTATGGCAAAATTATTGTTATTTTAAAATAGCTTTTAGTCTAGTGAAAAGTTCTTTTTGGTTATTTACCTTTATTTTTTTTATAACCATTGGATTACCCAATGCCATGCGACTCACTTTTTCGTCTTTAAACCACCAAAGAATAATTTTTGTATGATTAACTTTAGCCATTTCTAACTCAGCACCAACACCTAGAGATGGTTGTCCGACGTAGGCGATAACCAGGTCAGAATCATTGACTCGACGATGATTTATCTGCCAAACTTCGTTTGGTTTGACGTTGGGATTGGCTCTTGGGTCAGTTCCTCAAGAGTGAGGCACGTAAGCTTCAACGTCCAAGCTGTGACAGAGTGAAGATATCTGTTCGTAAAGATTTCGTTGGTCTTTTTTTACTACGGTTAAAACTCCGGCAATGTATACTTTTTTGTATTTTGCCATATTATTTTATTAATTCAATAAATTTATAGTTTAAGCCATTGTACACTTTTTTTTCTTCTTTGACAATTGTTTTAAATTCAGAATAATTTGGAAAAAATGTGTCGGCTTCTGGTGAATCATCAACGAGAGTCAAATATAGTTTATCGGCGTAGGGGATTGATTGTTTGTAAATTTGTCCACCACCGATTATAAAGACTTCTTCTGATTTATTTTTGCCTTCTTTTAAAACATCTTCTAAAGAGTATTTAATTTCGCAACCATTGGCTTTGAAATTTTTATCTAGTGTAACAATAATGTTATGACGATTAGGCAATGGTTTACCAATGGATTTAAAAGTTTTTTGTCCCATTACTACCGTGTGCCCCATAGTAATATCTTTAAAATGCTTCATGTCGTCAGGAATATCCCAAAGAAGCTTATTTTGAAAGCCAATCTCATTATTTTTTCCAATGGCGCAAATTATAGAAATCATAAGGCAAGTCAAAAGTTGAAAAGTTTATAAAGTTAAAAGTTGTTAGATTTTATTTTTAAAAACCACCGATATTGGCGATTTCCGCTTTTATGGCTGGATGTGGGTCGTAATTTTCTAATTCGAAATCTTCAAATTTAAAATCGTCTATATTTTTTATTTCTGGATTAATTTTTATGGTTGGAAACGGTTTTGGTTCGCGCGACATCTGTTCTTTTGCTTGCTCAAAGTGATTTGAATAAAGATGAACATCACCAAAAGTATGAACAAATTCTCCTAATTCAAGTCCAGTAACTTGCGCTACCATGAGCAAAAGCAGAGCATAACTAGCAATATTAAAAGGTACACCAAGTAGATAGTCAGCGCTTCTCTGATAAAGACCGAGATTCAATCTATTACCATGAGTAACTGCGAATTGAAAGGTAGTATGGCAAAACGGTGGAACTTCATTTCTATTACCTTCAGAAGCCATAGCGTAAATAAAATCAGGATTCCAAGCAGACACGACATATGATTTACGAAAGGGTTTGTCTTTCAGTCCCTCAATACACCAGCCAAGTTGATCAATTTCTCGTCCGTCGCTAGCTGGCCATCGGCGCCACATTCGTCCATAGATAGTAATTAAATCGCCCCAATTTTTAACAAATTCACTATTAGTTGATTCTTCTTTTAATTTATTAATAAAGTCTTCTTGGTTTAAATCTTTTTCTGGACAATTTTTCAAACAATGTTTGTGATATCTTTTCCATGCCCATTCATCCCAAATATGAACATTATTATCAACTAAAGATTTAATATTTGAATCACCTTTTAAAAACCAAAGTAATTCATGTAGAATGCCTCGAAAAAAAACTTTTTTTGTAGTTAATAGAGGGAAGCCTTCCTGGAGATTAAATCTGATTTGTCTGCCAAAGACTGAACGAATAACTGGCGGTTCAACACCTCGTTGCTTGTATTGTTCTAATACCTCTGGAGTAAAAAACAGCTTCTTATCACTGCCATTTTCCATTATATCTTTCATTAAATTCAGATATTGGTATTCTGGATGCATATTTTTAAAATTAAGAATTAAGAATTACGAATAATAAATTATATATTAGTAACCAAATTCACTATAAAATATTTTTTTCTTAATATTATCTAAGGCAACTTTTATATAAGGAATCGTGTTTTTTGGTAGTTTATTTAGAGAAAACCAATTTAAATTATCACATTTGTGCGGTTCTAAATTTTTTATTTCATTTTGCCATTTTTTGGCGATGAGAAAGACATCTATTCTCTCTTGTAGCTCTTTATTATTTTGCATTTCAAATCTATTCATTACGTGGATCACTTTTAAATCATCTTTTTTTAATTTAATATTTGCTTCTTCGTAAGCCTCTCTTATTATTGCTTGCATAAAACTTTCTTTGCCGTCAAGATGACCAGCAACTAAGCTATATTTACCGTCTTGAAAACCGGTATTAAAACGACGTAACATTAAAATTTTGTCATTTTTAACTAAAATTAAATAAACAGACGGAATCATTTTAAATTGTTCATTTTTCATATTTGAATCAGCTAATCCTATTAAGATAATATGAAAATTCTAAATTTTCAATTCATAATTCTTAATTGAATCATATTTGTGTTTCTTTGCCTTCAGTGGCGACGCGTCCACCTTGCCATTGGCCTTTATATTGATTGCCTTCGCCCAGTACTTCATGAAAGGTTATATGAACGACGCGAGCGCCGAAAGGAATTTTAAT
>CAZKKV010000005.1:0-36213 GCA_964553705.1 uncultured Gammaproteobacteria bacterium | reverse complement strand
GCTATAAAGATGAAAAATTGATCAGTCTTAGTAATACTGGCATTAAGAAAAATATATTTAATCCAAAAATAAAATAATACAGTGAAAGACAAAATAAAAATAATTTTTATTTGCTACCATTACTTAAAAAGAAATGATGAGTTTAGAAGAATATGGGGGCACGATTTTTCTTTATTTAAAGAACATATTAAATTTTATAAAAAAAAATACCCGCCGATAGATCCTGATATTTTTTTTGATTTTACGGAAGGAAAAGATGTTAATTTGCCTCCTAAATGTAGTGTTATTACTTTTGACGACAGCTTGAAAGTGCAAAGTGAAGTGATAGCTCCTTATTTAGAGAGAAATAAAATCAAGGCTATTTTTAATATTTCGCCATGTATTTTTAGTGGTGAACCATTAAATGCACAGATTGTGCATTTTTCCATGGCATATTATGGTATCAGAAATTTTGTCGATCAAGTAAAATCAAAACTTTCAGTAATTAATAAATCATTCCAGGATATCGAAGTATTTTCCAGATATTTTCAAGACGTTTATAAACTAAGCGAGATGTTAAAAAAGTTTTTATTTTTTAAGTTAGCACAAGAAGAGTCTAGAAAAATTCTTTTGAGTGTTTGGGGAGATTATATGAAAAAAGAAATGCCAGACGTTTTTTCTAAAATACATATGAGCAAAAAAGATGTGATTAATCTGTCAAGGAGAGGACATACCATAGGACTTCACTCGTATTCTCACTCTTTGATCAATGATGATACTTTTGATTCAAAGTTGTTTAAAGAAGAGTTGGCAGGAAGCAAAAAATATTTGGAAGAAGTATTAGCGGATAAGATAGTTAGTTTTAGTTATCCTTATGGTTTTAGAAAAGACATTTTGCATAAAGAAAAAAATATTTGCAGATTAAATAAAATTGGTCTTAAATATCTATTTACTATCTATAATAATAGTGAATTTAATAAAAATTTTATTGGCAGATATTCTTCGCAAAGTTCTGATAACATAGATATTTTAAAAAATAAAATTTGGGAATATGAAATTAGCAATAATTAGCAGTAATCAATTAAGACATAATTTTTTTATTAATTCTTTAATTGATAATTTCGATGTAGTTGGGATAGCTCAAGAAGTAAAAAAAAGAGACCCTTCAAAAAAGGGCAAAGAGACTGATATGGAGCCAATTGTAAAAAAGTATTTTGACGATCGGGCAATTAGCGAAAAATATTATTTTGGTAAAAACAAAAATTTAAAGTCCGGTAATTATGATTTAATACAGGCGTCTGCCGGAGGAATTAATGAGCAAAAAAATGTTGAAAAAATAAAGAAATGGAAGGCCGATTATTTAGCGGTTTTTGGGAGTTCAATTTTAAAAGAAGATATAATTGGTTTATTTAAATCTCGTCATATAATAAATTTACATCTTGGATTATCGCCATATTATCGTGGTTCTGGTACTAATTTTTGGCCGCAATATGAAGAAAAATTAGAATATGTGGGAGCCACTATCCATTATTTAGACAAAGGTATCGATACAGGTAGAATTATTCATCAATGCCGACCTGAAATTGAACTTGGAGATACGCCTCATTCAATTGGCAATAAAACTATCAGAAAGGGCGCTAATGATTTTGTGGAAATACTAAAAAAGATTGAAAAAGGTAAAAAAGTAAAGGCTGAAGTCCAGGATTTAAGCATAGGGAAGCTTTATTTATTTAAAGATTGTACTGCTCAACATATTAGAGCATTGGCAGAAAAGTTTAAAAAAGACCTTTTAAGTGATTATTTAAAACACAGCAAGGAATCAAAAAAAGTTAGGCTGGTTGTTAGCTTTTAATTGGTATTATGTAAGATTGACAGAGATCTTACGAAAGGCCTATACTGACCTTATATAAGGTTTATTTTTAAAAATATTTATGTCTAAATATAAAGATACAAAATAAAGTGCTAATCCAGTTAGAAAAATAAGCAAGCTAGGTAAATATAGCTATAGTATTACTGTACTCAAAGAGTTGATTAAGGGGTTGGATTGGGAGGAGAAGCAAAAAGTTGTTGTAAAAATTTTTGGTAAAGGTTTAAGAATTAAGGATTGGAAGAAAAACGATAAATTATAAAATTATGAAGATAATATATCGCCAAATTGACGAATATATACCAGTTGACACAGAAAAACTTCGACCAAAAGGTTCGTATAATAATTTGATTTCTAAAAGAACACATAATCTAGATGAGTTAATTGATAAATATGGAAAAATACCTGAAGATTTATTGATGAAACGCAATTGTCCTGGATGCGAGTCTAAGAATAGTAAAAATATCATAAAAAAAGACCATTTAAATATTGTTAAGTGCTTAGATTGCGAGACAGTTTTTGTAAATCCAATTTTTAATGAAGATTATTATCGAAAAACTTATCAATCAAAAGAATATCAAGAAATAGTTAAAGAGCTAGGAGAGGATAGTCATAATTATCGTAAAGAAAGATTTGGTCAGGAAAGAGTTGGGATTATGAAAAAATTTTTAAAAAATAAATCAAATATCAAATATTTAGACATAGGCTCTAGTACGGGGTTTGTCGTTGAGGCTGCTCAGGAGGTTGGTTGGGACGCTATGGGTATAGAATTAAATCCTTCAGCTGTTCAGTTTGGAAAAAAAAGAGGTTTAAAAATAATAAAAGGAGATTTGTTGGACTGTAATTTAAATAATAAAAAATTTGACGTTATATCATTATTTGATGTTTTGGAACATTTACCTAGTCCAAGAGCTACGATAAATGAAGTAATAAAAAAATTAAAACCAGAAGGTATAATTTTTTTATATGTACCTAACTTTGATTCAGCTTCAAGGATATTGATGGGCGACCAGGCGCATTTTATCTGGCCATCGCATCATTTAAATTATTATAACCCAAAAACAATAAAGAATTTTTTAGATTCCTTTCCTTTGAGAGTTGAATATATAGCTACCGAAGGTCTAGATATAGAGGATTATATTTGGTATAAAGAAGAAGTAGTTAAGGAAGATATGCAAAGCGTCATTAAAATAAAAAGTCAATTGCAGTTTTTTATAAATGCCGGCGGTTATGGGAAAAATTTACGAATTATAGCTAGAAAAAAATAAATTTATTATGGATTTAAAAAAATTAAGCAAAAATAATGTATTTATAATAGCAGAAATTGGTAAAAATTTTATCCAAACTGAAAAGGAAAAGTCAGTTGAAGAATACATTAAAAACACTAAGGATTTAATTAAGGCCGCACATGAGTCTGGCGCAGATGCGGTCAAGCTACAAACTCATTGTTTGGAAGATGAATTTTTGAATATTGAGGTAATTTCTCCTCATTTTAAAGGAAGTGATCGATACAATTGGATTAAAAGAAATGAAAAAGCTACACCTAAAGAGTTTTGGCAAGCGATAATAGGATATTGTCAGGAGCTAGGTATTCTATTTTTTTCTACACCCATGAGCCGAGGAGCGGCTCAGAAGTTGGTCCAATTTGACGTAGAACTTTGGAAAGTTGGTTCAGGAGATATTCTAGATTTTGTGTTACTTGATTTTATAGCTCAAACAGAAAAGCCGATTATAATTTCTTCTGGAATGAGCACTTTAAAAGAGATTGATTTAGCAATAAATTTTTTGAAGAAGAGAAAAGTTCAAATTGCCTTATTGCATTGTGTGTCAAAATATCCTTGTCCGTCGGAAGAATTGAATTTAAATACAATTAAATTTTTTCAGGAACGATATAATGTGCCAATCGGGTTTTCAGATCATTCAATTGGTTACAATTCGGCTGTGGCAGCGGTTAATATTGGCGCGGTTATAATAGAGAAACATTTTTCTTTGAGTCGTGATTTTTGGGGATCAGATCACAAAGTATCAATGACCCCTAACGAGTTTAAAAAAATGGTAGGCGATATTAGAGCAGAAAAAAAGATTGAATTATCTGGTTGTGGTCAGATGGGAAAAATTCTCAACGACGACGAAGTTGTTTTTCGGCCATTGTTCCGTAAGTCTTTAATGGCTGGAGAAGATATTCCAGCTGGAACAGTTTTGAAAAAGGAAATGATTTTTGCTATGCGTCCACAGAAGTATGCCGGTGGTTTGCCTTCAGAAGAATATGAAAATATAATTGGCAAAAAAGTGAATAAAAATTTAAAAAAATATGACCCCGTAATTAAAGAAATATTAAATTAAAAACATGACTAGTAAGAAAAAAATATTAATACCTATTTTTAATCGTGCGCATTACGGTCGGCTTCGTTCTGTTTTATCAGCAGTAAAAAACCATCCCAATTTAGAGTTACAGATTATTACATCTTCCCCTCTAGCTTATGGTAGTTTTTTTTTAAATTTATACCACAGTAATTCTAGTTATCGAATAAAAGCTTTTAAATGGTATTTACGAGCTCGTTGGATTTCTTTTATAGATAAGATAATTCCTGGTTACGTAGAGAAGTCGGATTTTATAATGAGTGAAATGAAAAAAAATGGATATTCAATCGAACAATACGTCCCGATGCATGTTGATGGTGGTACAAACATTTCGATGTGCAAAACAGTAGGTATAGGTATAATTAAATTAGTTGATGTGTATTCTAAATTAAGGCCAGATATAGTTTTGATTAATGGTGATCGTTTTGAAATAATGTCAGCA
Source organism: uncultured Gammaproteobacteria bacterium (assembly GCA_964553705.1). Classification (GTDB taxonomy): domain Bacteria; phylum Patescibacteriota; class Patescibacteriia; order Patescibacteriales; family GWC2-42-12; genus CAYXNZ01. Next base: position 31,564 of record CAZKKV010000005.1, on the reverse strand, counting down.
GCTTTAGTGTCTTCATATCTCAATATCCCAATTGCTCATATTGAAGGTGGGGATGTTTCCGGTACAATTGATGAAAGCACTAGGCATGCAATTACTAAATTAGCACATTTGCATTTTACGCCCACAGCATTAAGCCGTAGACGGGTAGTACAAATGGGAGAAAATCAAGAAAACGTTTTTGTCGTTGGTGCACCTACGATAGACAATATTAAGCAATTAGATGTTGGCAAAATTCCTGATTATATAGTTAACATAAAAAAAGATAAAAAGTTTTTATTAGTTTTATTTCACCCCGTTACCACTGAAAGCGCAGAAAAAAATTTACAATTAGCTAAAAGTATAATAAGCGCAGTTGAAGAGTTGGCTTTGCCTACTGTATTTTTAGGTTCCAATATTGATGCTCGGTCTCGTGAAGTCGGACAGGAGATTAAAAAGTTGATTGCCAAAAAATATAAATTTATTTTTGCCACAAAAAATCTACCCCCAGATGATTTTTATAGATTATTAGCTAATGCTAGTTGTGTTATGGGGAATTCATCAAGTTTTATTAAGGAAACTTGTTATTTTGGCATCCCAGCAGTTTTAGTGGGTTCAAGACAACAACTCAGAGAAAAAGGAGAAAATGTTAAAGAAGTAAAAGTAGATAAAGATGAAGTTATTAAAGCCATCAAGGAACAGCTAAAACATGGGAAATACGAAAGAGATTGTAAATTTGGCGACGGACAAGCTGGAGAAAGAATTGCTGAAATATTAGCTAAAAAAATACCAGAAATACAAAAAAGGTTTTTTGATATTAATTTTGATATTAATACAAAATAGATATGTATAAAAATAAAAAAATATTAGGCATAATAACGGCTAGAGGAGGTTCTAAGGGAATTCTTGAAAAAAACATAAAAGAATTAGGATATAAGCCATTAATCGCTTATTCAATCGAATCAGCTCAAAAAAGTAAATTTATCACAGATTTAATTTTATCTACTGATGACAAGAATATTATTAGAGTCGCAAGAAAATATGAAGTGGTCATACCTTTTAAGCGCCCTAAAAACTTAGCTAAGGATAATACTCCGCACTTGCCGGTTTTGCGACATGCTGTGAAATTCATGGAAAAGAAAAATGGTTTTCAGTATGATTGTGTAGTAATTTTGCAGCCAACTTCTCCATTTAGAACTTTTGACGATATTGATAAAACTATAAAACTTTTGATTGATACTAACGCTGATAGTTCAGTGAGTTTAGTAAAAATAGACATGAATCACCCCATTAAGATTAAGAAATTAAAAGGTAAGCGAGTTGTACCCTATTGTTTGACAGAGAAAGAGGGCGTGCGCAGACAGGATTTGCCAACTGCCTACAAAAGGAGTGGCGCGGTATATGCTATAAAAAGAGACGTGGTGGTAAAAAATAATAAATTATACGGCAATTACGTAGTCGGTCATGTTGTACCTCAAGACAGATCAATCGACATTGATAGTCCTCTAGATTGGATAAAAGCTGAATTTATGCTCAAAAAATTAAAAAAAAAGGGTTATAAATTTTAATTATGGAAATATCTTTGATTATTAGCGCGGACATAACTGATAGCTACGGTTTTAATGTTTTAGCTTCTCAATTAAAAAAGCTTGAGCCGAAAGGTGTTAAAACTCGGCTTTTTTATATTTTTTATAAATTTAATGAAAAATATCCAGAAAAAGTAGTTAAACAGCTAGTGGCTTTATGTAAGAATAGCGATTTGATTGGAATATCTTTACTATCAAGCGCTTTTAGAAATTCAATTCAAATAACGCGAGCGCTTAAAAAGGAGACGAATTGCCCGATTGTGTGGGGCGGTAAGCATCCTACTGCCGATCCAGAAGATTGTATCAAATATGCAGACATAGTAGCTTTAAGCGAGGGCGAGGATACATTGTTTGAAATAGTAGAGGCTATTTTGAATAATAAGCCATTGGATAATATTAAAGGCACATGGGTAAAGAAAGATGGGCAAATTATAAAAAATGAATTAAGAGAGATTGAAACAAATCTTGATAGATTTTCATTTCCAGATTATTCGCTGGCTAATAAGTTTGTTTTAGATAAAGAAGAGATAGTCATCCGTCCGGCTGAAGATACGGATCTTGACGACATGCAGAAATGGTACCCGACCATGATAACTAGAGGCTGTCCTAACTGCTGCACATTCTGCACCAATAGCGTTGATTTTAGATTAAGGAAAATGCGTTCCAGAAGCATTGAGAATGTTATCTCCGAAGTAAAAAGATTTTTAAACCAATACCCGGATACTAGAAAGATATTTTTTAGAGATGATTGTATTAGTGCTATGTCTCTGGATTTCATAAAAGAATTTTCTGAAAAATGGAAAAAAGAGGTCGGTTTACCTTGTAGCTGTTCGGGGGTAATCGCTACGAGTGATAATTTTCGGAAAAAAATAGAATTATTAACTGAAGCCGGCTTTGTTAATTTTAAAATGGGAATTCAATCTGGCTGTGAGCGTGTAAGGAGATTTGTTTTTGCTAGGGTTGGTGAAACCGATAAAGTAATTAAAGAAGCAGTCAAAGTTTTACATGAGATTTATAGAGGTAGAATTAATTATTATATGATAACTGATAATCCCTACGAATCAGAAGATGAATTAATTGAATCTATCAGGTTTACTAGTAAAATTCCCAGGCCGTTTTCTTTAAGTTTATATTCATTAAATTTTTATCCAGGAACAGCTTTGTATAACAGGGCATTAAGAGATAAAATTATTATTAATAAGGACGAGACATTGCAAGAATCCACCATGGAAATGAAAAATACTTATTTAAATAAAGTATTTATAGCTCTTAGGCATTTTGCGTTGCCTCCTTTTGTGGTTAAAATAATGACAAATAAAAAAATTTATAAAAGTAAATATTATTTGAAAATTTTTAATATTATTTATAAATTTTTATTTAATTCTGGTACACCTAATCGTCGGATAAAAAAACCAGTAAGACCGATTAGAGTGGAAATTTTTAAAAATATTCGCAATTCAATAAGATGGTTTGTTTGGGAAATATTCGCGAGAGCATTTATGTTTTTTCACAAAAAAATAATAAAATAAATATAGTTTTAATGACAAGTGTAATTTTTTATGTCGTATAAAAAAAAGATAATTTATAAATAATAATATGAAAAAAACAGCTTTAATAACTGGCATTACCGGGCAAGATGGTGCCTATTTAGCTAAATTTTTGTTAAATAAGGGCTATAAGGTTTTTGGTCTGGTTAGGAGAATAATAAATAGAAATTTTGAAAATTTAGAGTATCTAGGGGTAGCCAACAAAGTGGATTACATTGACGGTGATTTGTTGGACGAAGCATCATTAATTAATGCAATAATAACAATACATCCTAATGAGGTGTATAATTTGGCTGCGCAATCTTTTGTTGGAACTTCGTGGGATCAGCCAGTAGTCACTAGCGAAATTAACGCCATCGGAACACTAAAAATATTAAATGCCATAAAGATAAATTGTCCAACCGCAAAATTTTATCAAGCATCAACTAGTGAGATGTTTGGCAATAGTCACGAGAAGGGTATTCAAGATGAAAGTACACCTTTTCATCCAAGGAGTCCTTATGCCATTTCAAAACTTTTTTCACATTGGATGACAGTAAATTTCAGAGAGAGTTATAATATGTTTTGTTCTAGTGGTATTTTATTCAACCATGAATCACCGATTAGGGGAAAAGAATTTGTTTCGCGAAAAATTACGGACGGAGTAGTTCGTATAAAATTAGGTCTAGAAAAAGAAATTAGGCTGGGGAATTTGGACAGTCAGCGTGACTGGGGTTTTGCCGGTGATTATGTTGAGGCTATGTGGTTAATATTGCAACAAAAAGATCCTGATGATTTTATTATTTCCACAGGAGAAACGCACAGTATTAGAAATTTTTTAGATATTGCATTTAGGCACGTAGGCATAGATAATTGGGATTCTTACGTAAAAATAGACCCAAAATATAAAAGACCGGCTGAATTATTTATTTTGCAAGGAAAAAGCAACAAAGCCTTAAAAAAATTAAATTGGCAACCAAAAGTTAAATTTAAAGAACTTATTAAAATGATGGTTGAAGCCGACATGGAACGATTAAATAAAATAGTTACAAGGAATGAGTAAAACATTTGGTTTTATTAAAAAATTATTCCGGAAAATCAAGTACGATAATAATTAATAAAATATTTAAAATTTATCATTAATTACTACATTCCTTTTCTGCTCAAAATCGTAGCAATCGTTTTTAAAATAATAGATAAATCAAGATAGATCGATCTATTTTTTATATAGAATAAATCATATTGAAGTTTTTTTAGACTATCTTCAACGGATGGAGAATGATATTCGCCAGAAATTTGATCCCAGCCAGTAGCACCTGGTTTGGCCAATAATCTTTGGCGGTAATACGGCACTTGTTTTTCTAATTCCTCGGCTAGGTCTGGTCTTTCCGGTCTGGGACCGACAAAACTCATTTCACTTTTTAGAATATTTATAACTTGTGGCAATTCATCAATTCGAGTTTTTCTTAATATTTGACCAAGTCTAGTTATTCGTTTGTCATCGGCAGCTGTCGGTGTGCGGTCGTTGCTGTCTTCTGACATAGTGCGGAATTTTATGATATTAAAAATTTGTCCATTTTTGCCTAAACGTTTTTGTTTAAAAAATATCGGACCTTTAGTTTCCAGCTTGATGAGTAGACCGATGATTGGGTAGAGGACAATAATAAATAATAAAAAAACGATTGACAAAATTAAATCATAAGTTCGTTTAAAAAAATCAAAAAAGAACATGTTTTTTTTATTTAGATTTTCCAAAAACCATACTTGGTTAATAGTTTCAAGAGAAATTTTGCCGGTAATTATTTCGTAAAAATTGGTCAGACTGATTAAATTTATTTTTTTTGACAAGGTTTTAAATAAAGTTTTTTGCAGTTCTTCAGAGTCATGAATATTCGTTGCCAAAATAACCCAGTCTAAATTTAATTGCACGATTGTTTCTGGTAGATACGTTATATTTTTTATAATTTTTATATTTTCAATAGGATGGCCAAGTTTATTATCAGGATCAATAATTGCTAAAATATTATAACCAAGATGTTTTTTTAATTTCAATTCGTTAATTAATTCCTCAACTTGCTTATTAAAACCGATTATAGCTATATTTATTTTTGGTAAATAAGATTTTAGTAACCAATTATATAGTCGGCGCCAAAGTATAAATAATATGGCAAAAACAACAACGTAAATTAGCATATTTCTTTTTGGTGCGATATTTATCTGGGGAATTATGTAGAAAAAGGCGACTGATAAAAAACTGGAAATAAGCAGGGACCGACTAGTTAGTTGATAGAAGCGAATGTTATTAACGGCAAAGTTTAAATTGTATAAATCAGAAATATAAAAAATAAGAAGCCAGAAAAAAAACACCAGAGTAAACGGAATGAAATGGCTTTGCCATAATTCTGGCGAAGGGATTTTTGCATACCTTAAAGATAGAGTAAGATATAGCGAAAAATAGAGAATTATTACATCTCCGCCCAAAAGAATAAATTGTTTTATTTTTTTACTCATAGTGATATCATAGTAATTTTAGAGGAAAATTGCAAGAATAAGTTTTATTTTCCCCCTCCCTAACCCTCCTTTTAAAGGTGGGTATTTTTTGTCCCCCTTGTAAAGGGGGATTAAGAGGGTTAGTTTGTTAAATTTTATTTTAACCTCTCCAGCCCCTTTTTTTGAAAGAGGGAAAAATATGCTCCCTTTCCCGTGATCCCGAGTGCTCGGGAGAGCGGGGGAGGGATGGGGTGGGGGTAAGGATGACAGAAAGGGCTGGAGTGAGGGCGTATAACATCTTTTTGACTACTGGTGTGTTTGTGCTATAATTTATTAATGGTTACAATAAAAAAAGACTCAAAATGGCCACTTGTCGGCAATGGTCATATCGTTGAGTATCTGAAAAAATCAATTGCTACTAATCATATCTCTGGTTGTTATATTTTTTATGGTCCAGATGACATAGGTAAAGGCACTTTGGCTGGATTTTTTGCCAAAAGCTTGGTTTGTTGTGATATGCGGGGAGATACTATACCTTGTGGAATATGTGAAAGTTGTGTGCAGGCCGACAAAGGGATACATGGAGATATAACAGTATTAGAAAAAGAAGCTGACAAAAAGAATATTCTCGTTGATCAGGTGCGTGAATTTATCAGAATTTTAAGTATGAGTTCTTTCTTAAATTCATATAAAATAGGAATAATCAGGCAAGCGGAAAATTTAAGTGAAAAAGCTTTCAATGCTTTATTAAAAACTCTCGAAGAACCAAAAGACAAGGTGGTGATAATACTTATGACTTCAAAAATTGAATTATTGCTTCCGACTATAGTTTCAAGAAGTCAGATTCTACGCTTCAATCCTGTCAATCCAAATGATATTTATGATTATCTATTAACAGAAAAAAAGGCTTCCAGAAGTTCAGCTAAGATTTTTTCCAGACTTTGCTTGGGTCGGCCGGCTTTGGCTGTTAAGCTTATAGAAGACAAGGATTTTTTCAAAGATTACCAAGAAAAAATTAAAGTTTTTTTAGAACTTATAAAAATAGACTACAACCAAAGATTAGATAAAATTGAGAAGCTGGCTGGTAGAAATTCAATCGGTCAAGAGTCTACTGAATCAGCCAAGAAAATTATTGGCATTTGGCAAGGATTAACTAGAGATTTATTATTAATAAAACTTGAGCAACCAGATTTGATTCAGCACCAAATAGTTGAAAAAGATTTAAATATTTTAGCGTCTAAAATATCAATTAAATTATTGATAAAATGCGCCAGATTATTAAATGAAGCAAAAATGTATTTAAATGCTAATGTCAATTATCGAGTAGTACTGGATAATTTATCATTACAAATTTAATTTTACAAATATGACAAAAACAATAAAATCGTTGGTTTTAATCGCAATATTATTTTTAATTTCAGGCTGTACAATTAATTTTGATACTGGTTCGGGTGAAAATTCGGCAAGTAATGGTGGAGTTTACAAATCAACTAACAAGGGCGACAGTTGGCAACAAAAAGTTTTAATCCCTTCTACTAGTGGTCGGCCGTCTAGTATCGGTAATATTGATGTTAATGCTTTAGTGCTTGATCCAGAAGATAGCCAAGCAGTATATGTGGGTAGTGCCAGTAATGGATTGTTTTATAGCTATGACAACGTAGCTAGCTGGAAAATCGCTAAAAGCTTAGGTCAAATACCAGTTCAATCTATTGCTGTTGATTACGGAGATAAGTGTACTATTTATGTGGCGGTTAGTAATAAGCTCTACCGATCTGATGATTGCAATCGAACTTGGTCGCAAATATATTACGACAACGATCCATTGGTCAAAATAACTTCAATTGCCATTGACCATTTTAATACTTCCAATATATATATCGGCACAACTCGCGGTGAAATAATAAAAAGCTATGATCAGGGAGGCAGTTGGCGTACAGTTTATCGAATTGAAGATGAAGTGAAAAAAATCGTTATTAGTCCGATTGATAGCCGAGTGATAATAGTTGGTAGTGACGGTAAAGGAATTTTTAGAAGTATTGATAGTGGAAAAAATTGGCAAGATTTGGAAGATATTTTAAAAGACTACAAAGAGATAAAAAAATTTCGTGATTTAGTTATTTCGGCTGATAATGGCACTGTTTATATGGCGACTTATTACGGCATATTAAAATCGTCTGACAACGGGACTAGCTGGCAGATAGTTGAATTAATTACTCCAGAAAAAGAAGCTTCGATAAATGCTCTTGCTGTAAATCCCAAAAATTTCCAAGAAATATATTATGTGACTAATACTACTTTTTATCGTTCACTGGACGGCGGACAAAGTTGGACAACCAAAAAACTACCATCAAGTCGAGCTGGCTGGCGTTTGTTGGTTAATACTGAAAATACCGACGAAATTTATTTAGGTGTTAAAACATTAAAATAAATTCATGAATCAATACATAACAATCAAAGAACAAGATTTTGATAACGCTATTGGTTTTTTTAAAAAAGAAATTTCTAATTTACGCACAGGTCGAGCTAATGCCTCAATTCTTGATCAAATTCAAGCTGAAGTTTATGGCTCAAAGACGCCGATTAATGGATTGGCTAGTGTTACTATACCTGAAGCTACTTCAATTTTGGTTACTCCGTGGGACAAGCACATTATTAAAGAGTTGGAAAAAGCGATTGTTGATGCCGATTTGGGTTTGAGTGTAGTTAATGAAGGAGACAAGATAAGGTTGAAGATGCCTTTACTGACGGAGGAAAACAGAAAAGAGTTGGTAAAAAAGTTAAATGAAAGAATGGAATTAGTCAGAATTTCCCTTAGGAAAATCAGGGAAGAAATAAAAGATAAAATCGAGAAGGCTTTCAAGGATAAAGAAATCAGCGAAGATGAAAAGTTTAAGTTTATTAAAGAGCTAGATGAAGAAATCAATAATCGCAATAATGAAGTTAAGGAAGTTCGAGACAAGAAAGAAAAAGAAATAATGACCATATAGTTTTCATTCCTGTCATCCTCAGCTTGACTGGGGATCCAGAAAATTTTTATAGTTAGACGATAGATTCCCGCCTGCCTGCTGGCAGGCTTCCCCGCTCTTAACGTCACGGGAGAGGGAACATATTTCCCCCTCCTTACCAAGGAGGGGTCAGGAGAGGTTAAATACCCCATCCCAACCTTCTCCTTGTAAAGGGGAAGGAGAACAAGAGATGTTTTATATAGCTCTCTCTCCCGCAGCTTGCTGTGGGGGAGAGTCGGGGTGAGGGAGGGATTCCCGCCTTCGCGGGAATGACAATGTGTTTTTATAATCAAATTTAATTTATAACCATTAACTATTATTTATGTTACTTACCACAGTTGTTTTTTTAGCCGTTTTTTCGGTTTTAGTTTTTGCTCATGAAATGGGGCATTTTTTAACTGCAAAAAAATTTGGCGTTAAAGCTGAGGAGTTTGGTTTTGGTTTTCCGCCGAGAATTTTTGGTTTTTATAAAAATTATCAAGGCAAATGGCGTGTAGTTTGGGGTGGTCGAGAAATAAAAGATGCTGTTAATACTATTTATTCTCTTAATCTATTACCATTGGGTGGGTTTGTAAAAATTAAAGGTGAAAATGATAATAGCGCGACTGAACCAGATAGTTTTGCGTCTAAGAAAATTTGGCAAAGAGCGGTAATGTTGTCGGCTGGCGTTACCATGAATATAGTTTTGGCAGCAGTATTAATAATCGCTGGTTTTATGATTGGTATTCCGCAAGTATTAGATGGAATTGATTCTAGGGCAAAAGTTATTGAAGAGCGGATACAAGTTGTGGCGGTAGCCGATAATTCGCCGGCTGATATCGCCAACATAGAAATAGGCGATATTATAAAAAATATTGATAAAGTTGAATTTGGCAATTATGTTGAATTACAGCAATACGTTGATGGTCATGTTAATCAAGAATTAGATTATGAGATTGAACGTAGCGGAAAGATTATTAATATAAGCGTAGTTCCAGAAGTAAGAGTCGAAACAAACAAAGGTGGTATTGGTGTGTCAATAACAGAAACGGGCATCGTAAAATACCCATGGTATTTAGCAATTTGGGTAGGTATTAAAACAACTTTTAGCTTAATTTGGCTAATTTTAGTAGCTTTTTATGAATTATTCAAAAATTTATTCATTGGGCAAGGCTTAACACAAGAATTGTCTGGCCCGGTTGGTATAGCAGTTCTTACTGGACAAGTAGCTCACATGGGGTTTATTTATATTTTGCAATTTACTGCTTTGTTTTCAATTAATTTGGCGATCATTAATTTTTTGCCGATTCCAGCGCTTGACGGCGGTAGAATATTATTTTTAATAATTGAAAAAATAAAAGGTTCACCTGTTAAGCGTGAGCTAGAAGCGGCAATGCATAATATTGGTTTTGCCTTGCTTATGTTGTTGGTTATTGTTGTAACTTATCGTGACGTCCTTAAATTCGGCGATAAATTTTTATCGCTTTGGGGAAAATAATTGGTTAATAGTTTTTTCCTGTCATCCTCGGCTTGACTGGGGATCCAGAAAATTTTTATAGTCAGACGATAGATTCCCGTTTTCATGGGAATGACAAAAAGGGGTGGGGATGACAAAAAATGTTTTGACTAATAAAATAAAATCCGTTAATTAATTAATTTTTTAGACAAAATTAGCAATAAGTTAATAATAAAAATTATGAAAATGAAAATTAAAGCGACAAATTTAGAATTAACAGAAGCAATTAGAGGTTACGTAGAAGAAAAGATTGGAATGATTGAAAAATTTTTAGGTGAAATACCTGTTTTGAACATGGATTTTGAAGTTGAGATGACAACTAAGCATCATTTGAAAGGAAAAATATTCAGAGCAGAGGCAAATTTAAATTTACCTGGGCAATTATTGCGTGTGGAAAAGACTGAAAAAGATTTATACAAAGCAATTGATAAAGTTAAAGATCACTTGGCTCAGCAAATTGTCAAACACAAGGAAAAAATGATAGACAAGAGAAGGAGTAAATAAAAATATTATCCTATGAGCTTACTAGATAAAATTTTTGGCGATCCAAATGAAAAAGTTGTTAAATCACTACAACCAGTAGTTGATAGTATTAATGCGTTTGAAAAAAAGATTACTTCAATGTCTGACGAGGAATTGCGCAAGATGACAGTCAATCTTAAAGAACAGTTAAAAAGCAGTAAAAAAGATGTGAGCGATAAAAAACTTGATGAAATATTGCCGGAAGCTTTTGCCGTAGTCCGCGAAGCAGCGAAACGAGTACTTAAGCAGAGACATTATGACGTCCAATTGATGGGTGGTATAATCTTGCATCGAGGACAGATTGCAGAAATGAAAACTGGTGAAGGTAAAACTCTAGTTGCTACTTTACCAGTCTATTTAAATGCTTTAGCTGGTCATGGAGTTCATGTGATAACCGTTAATGATTATTTAGCTAAACGTGATGCAGAGTGGATGGGCCGAGTCTATGATTTTTTAGGGCTAACCGTTGGCTGTATTAATCATGAAATTTCTTACAAATTAGAGAATAATAATGGTGAGTCTTATTTAGCTGAAGTTACTCGAAAAGAAGCCTATTTATGTGATGTTCTTTATGGTACAAACAACGAGTACGGCTTTGACTATTTAAGAGACAATATGGCTCCCAGTATAGAGAGAATGTCGCAACGAAGTTTGAATTATGCGATTGTTGATGAAGTTGATTCAATATTAATTGATGAGGCCAGGACACCTTTGATTATCAGCGCGCCAGCAGAAGAATCAACTGAAAAATATTTTAAATTTAGTGAATTAGTGCACCGACTCAAGGAGAACGAAGATTATAATATAGATGAGAAGATGCGGGCGTCAACATTAACTGAGACAGGAATTTCTCGGTTGGAAAAAATGCTAAATGTAGAAAATATTTATGTTTCAGGTGGCATGAGAGATGTTCATCACATTGAACAAGCTTTAAAAGCTATGGTTTTATTTAAGCGTGATAGAGATTATGTCGTAAAAGACGGAGAAGTAGTGATTGTTGATGAATTTACTGGCAGATTAATGTTTGGTCGTCGATATAGCGAAGGTTTGCATCAGGCTATTGAAGCCAAAGAAAATGTTAAAGTTCAGCGAGAATCGCAAACTTTGGCATCAGTTACTTTTCAAAATTATTTTAGAATGTATAAAAAGCTAGCTGGTATGACCGGCACAGCTGTGACTGAAGCTGAAGAATTTGCCAAAATTTATAATTTAGAAACAGTTGTAGTGCCGACTAATAAACCGATGTCTAGAAAAGATTTAAATGATTTGGTTTATCGGACAGAAATTGGAAAATTCAATGCAGTAGTCGCTGAGACTAAAAATCGCTGCAAGAAAGGACAGCCGGTTTTAGTTGGTACCATTTCTATTGAAAAAAATGAATTATTAGCTGATATGATGGAAAGGGAAGGATTGAAGCCCCAAGTATTAAATGCTAAGCATCATGAAAAAGAAGCACAAATTATTTCTCAGGCTGGAAAACTCGGAGCAGTGACCATAGCGACGAATATGGCTGGCAGAGGAGTTGATATAATTTTAGGTGGAAATCCATCCAGCGTAGAGACTCAAGAAAAAGTAAAAAATCTTGGCGGGCTGCATATTATAGGTACTGAGAGGCATGAATCAAGGAGAATTGACAATCAGTTGCGCGGTCGAGCTGGACGTCAAGGCGATGCCGGCTCTAGTCAATTTTATGCATCAATGGAAGATGATTTGATGAGAATTTTTGGTGGTGAAAAAATGAAAGGATTAATGCAAACGTTAAAAGTACCAGAAGACATGCCGATTGAAAACAAAATGGTTTCACGCTCAATAGAATCAGCCCAGACTAAAGTTGAGTCAAATAACTTTGATATTAGAAAGCATTTGGTGGAATATGATGACGTAATCAATAAACATCGAGAATTTATTTACAAAAAAAGACGAGAGATACTTAAAATAGCAGCAGAAGGAGAAGATCTTTCTTCGGATGTGGTAAAAAAGAAAAATTTGTCTGATATTATTTTGGAAATGGTGGAAAATGAAATCGAACAGGTAGTTTTGTTTCATACGTCAGCTGAGAAGGTTGAAGATTGGAATTTAGAGGAGATTTACCAGGTAGCTTCAACTATTTTTCCAGTTGAGAGTAAATTAAAAAATGATTTGTCAGACTATACCAAAAATGGCAATAAACTCGACAAGGTTCAGGCTCGGACGGCAATTATTGAGCATCTATCAGAATTAGCTTTTAATAGTTATAAAAAAATCAAACAATCGGCTGAAAATGCAGATGTGGTTTGGGAAGAAATTGAAAAAGCCGTATTGCTTCGTTCAATTGATACTCTATGGATGGAACATCTTGATTCTATGGATCACATGAGAAAAGGTATAGGTCTGAGAGGTTACGGACAAAGAGATCCGTTGGTAGAATACAAGAGAGAAGCTTATCGTCTTTACAATGAACTTAATAGTTTAATTCAAAAGCAAGTTGTTTATTCTATTTTTAAAGTAGCTGACGTTAGACAAATGACTGCGCCGACATTAGATCAACGAGCGACGAAATTTAGCGCTCCAGCCAAAGAAATGTCAGACAAGACCAGTTCATTTAGCCAATTCAAAGTTTCTAGTCAAGATAATGCCAGCAACAGTTTTCAAGTTGTTAAAGAAAAAGTTAAAGATGATACTGGTCATAAAATCGGCCGAAACGACCCTTGCCCGTGTGGTAGCGGAAAGAAGTATAAAAAGTGTTGTGGAAAGTAGAAAATCCCTTGTCATCCTCAGCTTGACTGGGGATCTAGCAATATTTCTGTCGTTAACCAGTGGATTCCCGCCTTCGCGGGAATGACAGAAAGGTGGTAGGAATGACAAATATTTTCCCTGTCATCCTCAGCTTGACTGCCCGCCTATATTGGAGGGACTGGGGATCCAGAAAGGTAAAATTAGAAATTGGAAATTAGTCATTAGAAATTCTTAGCTATTTATCCCCTTGATTTTTATTTTGTATTATTTTAATATAAACAATAAGCGAGTAATGTTTATCAAAAATGCCTGATTAGGCGTTTTTTATTCTGTATAATAATTATGTCAGACAATATTTTGCAGAAAATAATGAATCCCAGCCAGAAAGTAAAAATCTGGTGGGTTTTTATTTTTATAGTTATTTTAGCTGTTTCAGCTTTGTTGATTGATTTTGGTTGGTATTATAATCAATTAATTAACAAATACGATTTACCTTTACCAATGGTCGAGGAAATTGATTTTAGGTTGGGATTAGATTTACTTGGTGGTACACAGCTAATATACCAAGCTGATATTTCAGCTATATCATTAAAAGATCAAGGTAGCGCAGTGGAAGGAGTTAGAGACGTAATAGAGAGAAGAGTAAATGTCTTTGGCGTAAGTGAGCCAAACGTGCAAGTTAATAAGACATCAAGTGGAGATTATAGGATTTTAGTTGAATTAGCCGGCATTAAAGATGTTAATGCAGCTATTAGAATGATTGGTGAAACGCCGTTGTTAGAATTCAAAGAAGAAAATACAGAAATAAGACAAATGACTGATGAGGAAAAAAAGGGTATGGATGAGTATAATCAGCAAGCGGAACAAAAAGCAGAGGAAGTTTTAGGCAAAATTATTTCTGGTGGTGATTTTTCGGCTTTAGCCAAGCAATATAGCGAAGATGAATCAACTAAAAATAATGGTGGAGATTTAGACTGGTTGTCTGAGACTGATAATCCAGAGATAGTAAACGTAGCCAAAGAACTTGATGTCGGTCAGATAACAACGGATTTAATTGAGACGGTTGATGGTTATGAAATAGTTAAATTAAATGACAAGAGAATTAAATCAGATGCTTTTACTGGTGAAGAGAAGAAAGAAGTAGAGGCGGCTCATTTATTGATTTGTTACAATGGAGCTAGAAGTTGTGAAAACAATACAACAAAAGAAGAGGCATTAAATAAAATAACTGAATTAAAAAAACAGGTAACTGTTAGCAACTTTGCAGATTTAGTTAAACAAAATTCAACTGAACCAGGAGCAGATATCAGTGGGGGAGAGTTGGGTTGGTTTGGTCGAGACATGATGGTAAAGCCGTTTGAAGAAGAGGCTTTCAATTTAGAAATAGGCGCTATTTCCGAGCCGATTGAAACAGAATTTGGTTACCACTTGATTTATAAGAAAGGTGAAAGAAAAACAGAGGAGTATAAAATTCAACATATTTTCATAGATTTTAAAACAGAGGTAGATATTATTGGGCAACAGACTGAATGGAAAAATACAGAATTAACTGGCAAGAATTTAGACAAAGCGGTTGTTCAATTTGATGCCAACGACAATTCTCCTCAAGTGTCGTTGCAATTTGATAGTGAAGGCGCCAAGATGTTTGAGGAGATAACCGAACGTAACGTTGGTAAACCAGTTGCTATATTTTTAGACAGTTATCCTATTAGCGTCCCGACAGTTAATGAAAAAATTACTGGTGGGAAAGCAGTAATTACTGGCAAGTTTACTATACAAGA
Source organism: uncultured Gammaproteobacteria bacterium (assembly GCA_964553705.1). Lineage (GTDB taxonomy): Bacteria > Patescibacteriota > Patescibacteriia > Patescibacteriales > GWC2-42-12 > CAYXNZ01. Next base: position 16,468 of record CAZKKV010000005.1, on the reverse strand, counting down.
ATCTAAATTATTAGCACAACGATTAAACGCTGGAGCATTGCCAGTGCCAATAGAATTGATAAACCAACAAACAGTAGGCGCTAGCTTGGGTAAAATTTCTATAGCTAACAGTTTGAAAGCAGGCATTGTTGGGTTGTTGTTAGTTGTTTTATTTATGATTATTTATTATCGTTTACCTGGTCTGTTGGCAGTTTTGTCTCTCATGATTTATGGTATGATAGTTTTAGCTGTCTTTAAGCCTGTCTTTATATGGATAGCCATTATTTTAGTTGTTATTACCGTAATGTTGATGTATACGACATTTAATGATTTAAAGATTGCTGATGTGGTATTAATAGTTTTATTATTGTTAATTGGCGTAGTTTTAGTGTATTTCTTTCAATCTCCTATTACCTTAACTTTAGCTGGTATAGCTGGATTTATATTATCAATTGGTATGGCAGTTGACGCTAATATTTTAATTTTTGCCAGAATGCGTGAGGAATTAAAAATAGGCAAAACTTTAGATATGGCAGTTGAAGAAGGTTTTAGACGAGCTTGGCCATCTATTCGCGATGGTAATTTATCCACTATATTAACTTGTTTAATTTTAATTGGTTTCGGCACTGGAGCTATACAGGGTTTTGGTACAACATTATTAATCGGCGTGACCATATCAATGTTTAGCGCCATTGTCATTACTAGAAATTTTTTGCATTTGTTTTTAGGCACATGGCTAGAAAAAAGACCATGGTTAATTGGCGTTAAAAAACAAGAACTTCAAAATAAATAATATCAATTATTATGATTCAAATAGTTAAAAAAAGAAAAATTTGGTTAACCTTTTCCGGTTTATTATCTGCAGTAGCAATTATTTTTATTGCTATTTGGGGATTGAATTTCGGTATTGATTTTACCGGTGGGAGCTTACTGGAAGTCAATTTTTTAAATGTTAATCCTGGAGTTGATCAAGTAAGACAGGCCTTAGTCAATATTGATTTAAGCAGTTTGTCTGTTCAACCAACAGAAGATAATAGTTTTATTCTTCGGTTTCAGGAGGCAAGCGAAGAAATGCACCAGGACATTCTAGCTGATTTAAGTAGTCTGGCTAAGGAATTAAATCCAGATAGCATGATTGATGAGCTGCGTTTTGAGTCAGTTGGTCCGTCAATTGGACAAGAATTAAAAACTAAAGCGCTTTATGCAATTGTAATTGCTTTAGTAGGTATTGTTTTGTATATTGCTTGGGCGTTTAATAAAGTTTCTAAGCCAGTTGCTTCTTGGAAGTACGGCTTAACTGCTGTTATTTCTTTGGCTCATAATGTAATTATTGTTTTAGGTGTATTTGCTATTTTAGGAAGGTTCTTTGATTTTGAAATCAATACGCCTTTTGTGGCCGCCATATTAACCGTTTTGGGATATAGTGTTAATGATACCATTGTCGTTTTTGATCGTGTTCGAGAAAATTTACCGAAAAGTGATGATGACTTTGAAACAACTGTTAATCTGAGTATTAATCAATCGTTGAGTCGATCAATCAATACTTCCGTTACCACATTAATTGTTTTATTGTCTGTTCTATTTTTCGGCGGAGTTACCATACGGTCGTTTATTTTAGCTTTATCTATTGGTGTATTTATTGGTACTTATTCTTCAATCTTTTTAGCCTCGCCACTATTAGTGGTTTGGGAGAAATTTAATAAATAGTAAATTAGTCATTACATAAGGAAAGACAGACATGTGGTCTGTCTTTTTTGACAATTTGGTTAATTTTAAGGTAATATAAATGTGTAAAAATACAAGTGATTTCGTTATTAAGGCGTGGTATAGCCACGATTTTTATTCATATTTTTTATTTAATTTTGATTTTCGAGTTTAAGGTTTTTCATTATGTTTAATAAAATATTTGGAAAGTTTAGCAAGGATTTAGGCATTGATTTGGGTACAGCAAACACCTTAGTTTATACGCCTGATAAGGGGATTGTAATAAACGAGCCGTCAGTAGTGGCCGTAAATATGCGGACTGATGAAATATTGGCAGTTGGTGCGGAAGCAAAAAAAATGATAGGAAAAACACCAGCTCATATCCAAGCTATTAAACCGTTGATTGATGGAGTTATTTCTGACTTTGAAGTAGCTGAAAAAATGTTGAAATATTTTATTGATAAAGTTCATGCCGAACATTTTACTTTGGTGCCAAGACCTAGAGTGGTTATTGGTATTCCGTTGGACATAACAGAAGTGGAAAAAAAAGCAGTTGAAGATGCGGCTAAGTCTGCTGGCGCTCGAGAAGTGTATTTAATTGAGCAGTCAATGGCAGCAGCGATTGGCGTTAGATTGCCAGTAACTGAATCAACAGCTACTATGGTGGTTGATATCGGTGGAGGAACTACGGAAATTGCCGTTATTTCACTAGGAGGAGTTGTTACATGGAAAACTTTACGTTTAGCTGGCAATGCTTTGGATAACGATATCATTCAATATATTCGTGAAGAATTTAATATATTAATCGGTGAACAGGTGGCAGAAAACGTTAAAATCAAAATAGGTTCAGCTTCTTCATTAAAAGAACCAATGGAAATGTCTTTGCGAGGCAGGGATTTAATAAATGGATTGCCCAAAGAAGTCATTGTCTCCAGTAGTCAGATTCGTGAGGCGATGAGTAGAATTATAAAGCAGATTATTGATAATATAAAAATAACGCTAGAAACGACTCCGCCGGAATTAGTTTCCGATATTTACGAGCATGGTATTGTTTTAACAGGTGGTGGCGCTTTATTACGTGGTTTTGACAAAGAAATTGCCCAAGCTACAAGAATTCCAGTAAAAATAGCAGACGATCCATTAACTTGTGTTGTTAGAGGAACTGGTATACTGTTGTCTGACCAAGAATTACTGGAGAAAATTATACTACCTTCAACCGAAGAGTTTTAAGATAAAATTTATTTATGTATAAATTTCAGTTAAAAAAATATTCGGTAGTTTTAGCAGTTGTTGGGCTGCTTATTTTTTTACACCTATTGAGAGTCTTAGCTCCAGTGGAAGCAGTTTTTAACGATTTTTTTAGTAGCGCTTTATCAGGTTTTTATTCAACTGGTTCGGCCTTACGTCAAACATACGACGATCAAGCTTCAAAAAAAGATTTATTAGAAAGAATAAGAGAAGTAGAGGTGGAAAATAAAAAATTAATTATTGAGCAAGTAAAATTAAAAAGCCTTGAAGAAGAGAACAGACTTTTAAGGCAAAATTTAAAATTTCAAACAGAAAGTGATTATACATACGTTACAGCTAATGTAATTTCCCGAAGCAATCAACTAGATTTAAGCACTCAGAATCAACGACTAGTAATCAACAGGGGGACTGAAGATGGAATTGAAGTAGGACAAGTTATTATTAGCCCCTATGATTTTACTGAAACTCAAGGTGCAGTTGTCGGTAAAGTTGTTCAAACTAAAAAAAATACTTCAGAAATTTTTTTATTAACTAATCCAGGTTGTGAATTGGCGGTAGCCTTGTGGGGTGATGACAAAACCAGCGGTATTGCTAAAGGGAAATTAGGTTTAACTATTGAAGTTGATTATATTCCGCAGACAGAAGAAATTAAGATTGGCGATATAGTAACAACATCTGGTCTTGAACAGAAAATTCCAGCAGGATTAGTTATTGGAGAAGTTACCGAAGTTATAAAAGAGAACAATGAACTTTGGCAAAAGGCTTTTATTTCGTCGTTGGTTAATCTGGATAATTTAACCATTTTGTCAGTGTTAGTGAAATAATTCATGATAGACATTATAAAAAAGAAGATAAAAAAAGACGTGCTTTTAAAATCGTTTACTACCTTTAAGATAGGCGGACGGGCTGATTTTTTTATAGAAGCGAAAAAGAAAAAGGAGTTAATAGACGCTGTAGCTTGGGCAAAAAATAACAGAATAAAATTTTTTATTATTGCTGGCGGGAGTAATATTTTAATCAGTGATGATGGTTTTCGTGGATTAATAATTAAGTATTCAGCTAGCCAGGTTAAATTTGAAAAAAATCAATTGAAATGCGCCGCTGGAGCGATATTAGCCAAGGTAGTCAAGCAGACCAAGGATTTTAGTTCGTCTGGCATAGAGTGGGCGTCAAGTATTCCAGGAACAGTCGGAGGTGCAGTCAGAGGTAATGCCGGAGCTTTTGGTGGAGAGATAGGGGAGAGAGTTTTTACAGTGGAAGTTTTTGATGCTAGAAATAATAAAATATTTAATTTAAACAACAGTGAATGCAAATTTGGCTATCGCGATTCAGTATTTAAACACAACAACGATTTAATCATTTTGAATGTTGTTATAAGTTTGATTAATGGAAAAAAAGATGAAATTGAAAAAATAATAAAACAATACACTAGTCATCGTTTGAAAGTATTGCCCAGAGAACCAAGCGCTGGATGTATATTTAAAAATATAAAATTAAGTGAACTTGAGAAAAGTAATAAGAAATTAGCTGAATTGGCGAAAAAGACAATTGAAATTTGGGGTGAAGAAATTGGAGCAGGTTGGTTTGTAGATAAACTCGGATTAAAGGGTAAAACTATTGGTGGAGCGCAAATAAGTAATCAACATGCCAATTTCATAATAAATACAGGCAAGGCTAGTGCTAAAGATGTTATTATGCTTATTTCTTTAATAAAACAAAAAGCGAGAACAAAATTCAATATACAACTACAGGAAGAAATACAATACCTAGGGTCGTGATAATATAATTTTTATATAATTAACTAGGCTAATTTTAGCTTGTTTTTTTATTAAAGAAGAAAAAGCGTAAAACTTGACTAAAAAAAAGAAATATGCTATATTATTTCAATAAAACATGCACACTATCTTTTTTTCCATGTTCCGTATGTTTATGCGTGAAGTGTAAGGAAATTTTTTTATGTTTAATTAGTAAAAATATGGATAATAAATCAATTTTAGACCAAATAATTTCAAATCATAAAGCCGAAGACGTGGCTAATTTAGACGCGATTGAAATTATTAATAATTTATTCGATGAATTAAGTGAAAGAGAACGTGATGTTCTGATTAGACGTTTTGGTTTGTATGGAAAAAACAGAGAAACTCTTGAAGAAATTGGCAAAGTTCATCAATTAACCAGAGAGAGAATCAGGCAGATAGAAACTTTTAGCGTAAAAAAATTAAGACAGCTCAATAAGCTTGATGAGCACGTTAGTGGTTTAAAAAATGTAATAAATCAATTACTTGAAGAGCACGGAGGAATAATGGAAAGAAGATATTTGCTAAACGCCTTAGTGAATTTTTCTATTAATGGCGTAAAACCCAAACCAGAAGATATTAATATTCATAAAAGTCATTTGGATTTTTTGATTTCTAAATTATTACATAATGACTTGGAAGAAATTGCTAAATCAGAATATTTTAATAAATTTTTTAAGTTAAAATTTTCAGCGATTGATCATTTGGAAGAATTAGCAGAAGAATTATTAGAGAAAATAAAAGAAACAAAAAAGATTTTTTTGACTGAAGATTTAATTCAATTAGCTAAAAAATTAAATTATTACACTAAACATGAAGATAAGTTTAATACGCCTGATAATTTGGATGTTTCCAATATCTTAGGTGGTGATTATTTTAACGAGAATGCAAGTGTTATAAATAAAAATAAAATTATTTATTCAATTATGCAGGCATTGAAGAATTTGGAACAAAATAAATTTGGCTATTGGGGTATGGACGAATGGAGAGATATTAAACCGAAAACTATCAATGATAAAATATATTTAGTCTTAAAGCATAACGGCAAACCAATGCATTTTGTAAAAATTGCTGAAGAGATTAACAAAATTGGGTTTGATAATAAAAAAGCTAATGCTGCTACCGTCCACAATGAACTTATTTTAGATAAAAAATATGTGTTAATCGGCAGAGGCCTTTATGGTTTAAAAGACTGGGGTTATCAGCAAGGTACTGTGGCTGATATTATTGAAGATATTTTGAAAAAGTCAGAGACTACTTTAAACCGTGAAGAAATAATTGAAAAAGTACTTGAACAAAGAATCGTAAAAAAAGCAACTGTAAATTTAGCATTAATGAATAAGCAAAAATTTGAAAAAACTGAATATGGAAAATACAAGTTAAAATTAACTTAATTTTCACATTAGCAAAAGTAAAAACAAAAAATAAAAAAAAGGATATCGCGAGAAACAGATTCAAAAATAATTAAAGATTTAGTTATTTTTCAACCTGTTTTTTTATTTGGCAAAAAAGATAAAAATATGGTAAAATATACTTAAAGTTGGTTAAGGGAAAATATTAACTTAAGTGTTTTTAATGGAGTTGGTAATCAATCTAGAGCAAATATTAAATTTTTTAAATTTACCTTTAGATCAAATGATGCAAAGGTTGTTTTGGTTATTTGGTTGGATACCGATTGCTATGACTTTTATTTGGGGTTCATCTCAAGTTTGGTTAAGTTACAGAAGAGGACTCTGGGCTGCTAAACAAAAGTTTATATTTTTAGCAATTGATATACCAAAAGGCAATCAACAGACTCCAAAAGCGGTCGAAAACATGTTTGCTTATTTGGCTGGCGCTCACGGAACCTTTAACTTGCATGAGAAATGGTGGGAAGGTCAATTTCAGCTTAGTTTTAGCTTTGAGATTGTAAGTATAGAGGGATATACGCAATTTTTAGTACGTACTTATGAGAAATATCGCGATGTACTTGAGTCATCTATATATTCGCAGTATCCAGATGCTGAAATAACCGAAGTTAATGATTATACTGTTGGTACGCCAAGTAAATTTCCTGATGATGAATATGATTTATGGGGCGGAGAATTTATTTTGACAAAACCATCTGTTTTGCCAATTAAGACTTTTAAAGATTTTGAAGATAAGACATCTTCGCCTGATACACAGTACAAAGACACAATGGCTGCTTTGATAGATTTATGTGGTAGCATGAGAAAAGGTGAGCAATTTTGGTATCAGATGATAGTTATTCCGATTGGTTTTGATTGGGTAAAACAGGGTGAAAAAGAAATACATAAGATAGTTGGCATAAAGGAAAAGGTGCCATTAAATATTTTTGATAGAATTGCTGACGGTATGCTGAGTTTTTTAAGTGGTTTTGTTTCGTTTTTTGACATCGGAGCTGGAGAAGAATCTTCCAAAGAAGAAAAGGATGATATGTTTAAGATGATGAACTTAACGCCGATTCAAAAACGACAAGTTGAAGCGATTGAAGAAAAAACCGGCAAACTGGGTTATGAAATAAAAATTAGAGTAGTTTATTTAGCCAAAAAAGATGTTATGAATAAACCCAAGGCAGGTAGTGGCGTGGTTGGTTTTATGAAACAGTTTACCCATACTCATTTGAATTCATTTAAGCCTGATATTGGCGACAAAGGAACAATTACAAAAGTCAATTATCCAATATTTGCTGAGTACCGATTAAATGTCAAAAAGAATAAAGTTATAACAACGTACAAGGACAGAGATGATACTGCTGGTAGAGCGCCAATGATACTGAATACTGAAGAAATGGCTAGTTTGTGGCATTTTCCAGTTGAAACTGCTGTAAAGGGACCACTAGTTCAAAAAACTCCGGCGAAAAAAGTTGAGCCACCTGCCAGTTTGCCATTAAGTAGAAAAAAACAGTTTAGTGATGAATCGTTTTTGTCTGATAAAATTGATACTAATAGTGGTTTAAATAAAGAAGCAAATAATCAGTCGATGGTGAAAAATGCTCCACCGGCTAATTTGCCGTTTGTTTAATTATGTCCAACCAAGAAATAATTGCATTTGCCGAGACAAATTTTAGAAATAGTTTTAAGCGTTTTGGCATTAAAGAAGATGACCGACGGCGTCATATGTATTTGATTGGAAAAACCGGTATGGGTAAATCTACTGTTTTGGAGAATATGATAATTGAAGATATAAGAGCTGGTCATGGCGTGACAGTGGTTGACCCACATGGAGATTTGGCAGAAAAAATAGTTGAATATATTCCGTCAGAAAGAATTAATGATGTTATTTATTTTAATCCAGCTGATATGGAATATCCGATTGCTTTTAATGTTGTTGAACAGGTTGATCCGCATCTCCGACATTTGGTTGCCTCTGGATTAATCGGTGTGTTTCAGAAATTATGGGCTGATTCATGGGGGCCAAGATTGGAATATATTTTAAGAAATACTATTTTGGCAATTTTAGATTACCCAGGGTCAACATTATTGGGTGTGACTAGAATGTTATCAGACAAGATGTTTAGAAAAAGAGTTATTGAAAAAATTCAAGATCCAGTTGTCAAGTCTTTTTGGGTAAATGAATTTGCTGGTTATGCTGATAAATTTGCTTCTGAAGCCGTATCGCCAATCCAAAATAAAGTTGGACAATTTTTGTCTAGTTCTTTGATTAGAAATATCGTTGGGCAAGTAAAGTCGTCAATCGACTTAAGAGAAGTGATGGATAAGGGAAAAATTTTGATTTTAAATTTAAGTAAAGGCAGAATAGGCGAAGACAATTCGGCTTTATTGGGCGCAATGATGATTACCAAAATACAGCTGGCGGTTATGAGTCGGGTTGATATTCCAGAGAAAGAACGTCGAGATTTTTATTTATATATTGATGAATTTCAGAATTTTACAACGGAAAGTTTTGCTAATATTTTATCTGAAGCCAGAAAATACCGACTGAATTTAATCATGGCTCATCAATATATTGAACAGTTAGGTGACACGGTTAAGGCGGCTGTTTTTGGCAATGTAGGTACTTTGGTTGTTTTTCGGGTTGGCGCTATTGATGCTGAGGAATTAGTAAAAGAATTTTCTCCGACTTTTATAGAGGAAGATATCGTAAATTTACCTAAGTTTAATTTTTATATAAAATTAATGATTGATGGAGTAGCTTCAGATCCTTTTTCAGCCAAAGGATTACCGCCTTTAACAGAAGAAGAAAAAACTGGCTGTGGCGATAAGGTTGTTAATGTTTCTCGAGAAAGGTATGCAGGAGAAAGAATAAAAGTTGAAGAAAAAATTTCTAAATGGCACGAGAATAATGAAGATAAACCAAAATTTGAACCAAGAAGAGGGGATTTAGTTGGCAAGAAATTTATTCAAAGCAATAAACAAATAAGCAAACAGGACAAGCCAACAGACAAGCAGTCAACAAAAGTAATTAATAATAGTATTTATAAATTTGAAGCTATTTGCGCTCGTTGTGGTCAGTCTACAAAAACATCTTTTGAACCAGATGGGATTCGTCCGATTTATTGCAAAGAATGTTTAGCTATAAGTAGAGCGGAAAAAAGAGAAGATATACAATCGAGAAAAGAAACCAAAAAAGAAGAATTAGCAAAATTGGATCGAAACAATAGCGTTAAGACGACAAATACTGTTTCGCTTCAACAGGCAGTCAAACAAGGATCAGTTAGTTTTAACGACAATAAAATTAATAATAATTTTGATAGAAATAATAATTTAACGAATAGTCAGAATATAAATAGTACTAAAGAAGAGGAATTAGAAGAAGGAAAGAGTATAAAATTGTAATTTTTTTAGATTTTTAATAGGTAATTTAATTATTTTTCTTATGATAAATATATTTCAACAATCTTCTTGTGGAGTAGAGGCTATTTATAAAAATAACCTTTTTTTAAATAGTTTTAGCGTTAATGATTTCCATGTATTAACAATATTTTGGAATTTATTTTTGGCATTTATGCCATTAATATTTTTATTATTGTTACGCGAACAATACGAAAAAACAGGATTCAAAAAGATTAGTCAAAAATTTAAAGTTATTTTTATCGGCACTATCGCTTTTTTATTTTTACCAAATGCGCCATATGTAATTACGGATGTTAGGCATTTACTTGGTTATTGTCCAGCTGACTCGATAAACCAAATTTGTTTAAATAATGCTTGGATGGTAACCTTTTTCTTTTTGTATTCATTTTTAGGCTGGCTGGCTTATTATTATACGATGGAAGAATTTTTTAAATTAGTTAAAAAATTGACTAGGGAAAAAATAGCTAAAATTTACCTTTTTTCTATCATGCCCATATTATCGTTGGGGGTTTTACTGGGGTTATTCAATCGTTGGAATAGTTGGGATATATTTATCTATCCACTAGAAGTTATTAAGAGTGTTTTATTTTATTTCACAGACTTAGCTCTATTTTTAAATTGGTTAATTTTCACATTATTTTTATATTTATTATACTTTATCGGTAAGTTTTTATTCGTAGATATAGATTTATATGAATTATTTAAAGATAGGAAAAGCAACTGATTTGACTGGAAGGGATAAATTTCTTTATCGTTTATTAGAAATTTTTCCTGGATTTTTATCTTGGTCTACTCTTCTTGGCTTAATTATTTTATCTTATTTCAAGCCAGTTTGGGTGGCTTATTTTATGATAGCTTTTGATGTTTATTGGTTATTGCTTGTTGTTTATTTGGGAATTCATTTGTTTGCGGCTTATTTTACAATGAAAAGTAATATTAAGATAAGCTGGGAAAAAAAATGCCAGTCTTTGAATTGGCAAGATGTTTTGCATTTAATTATTTTTCCTGTTTACAACGAAGATATTGAGGTAATTAAGCCGAGTTTTCAAGCTTTGATAGATGACGGTTATCCGACAGATAAAATGATCGTTGTTTTGGCAACCGAAGAAAGAGCCGGAAAAGAAGCTAAGCTTCGGGCAGAGCAGATTAAGCGAGAATTCGGTAGTAAGTTTAAACATTTTGTAATTACGGTTCATCCAGATAATCTGTCTGGAGAAATAAAGGGGAAAGGACCAAATCAAGCTTGGGCGGCCAAGGAAACAAAATGTCAAATAATTGACAAATATCATTACGATTACGACAAGATTCTAGTTAGTATTTTTGATATTGATACTGTTATCAGAAGCGGTTATTTTTTCCGGTTGACACATGAATTTTTAACAATAGAAAAACCATATCAAACTAGTTATCAGCCAATTCCGGTTTATCATAATAATTTATGGCAAGCTCCTTTTTTTGCCAGAGTAGCTGCTTCGTCAAATACCTTTTGGCAAATGATGCAACAAATTAGACAGGATAAATTGGCTACTTATTCTTCGCATTCAATGACTTGGCGAGCACTAGTTGACATCGGTTTTTGGGGTACACGTATGGTAAGCGAAGATTCAAGAATATTTTGGCACTGTTTGCTTCATTACAAAGGTGATTACAGGGTTCAGCCTCTTTATTTTCCAGTTTCCATGGATGTTTGCATGGATAAAAGCGCTTGGCAGACAATGAAGAGTTTATATAAACAGCAGCGTCGTTGGGGTTGGGGAGTGGAAAATGTCCCTTATTTAATTTTTAATACTATAAAAGGTTGGAAAATTTTGCCACACAGTAAGATGATTAATAAAATTTTAGTTCAGCTTTACGGTTTTCATTCATGGGCAACCAACGCACTGATTATTGGAGTAATTGGCTGGATGCCGATATTTTTAGGCGGAGATCGATTTAATACAACCGTGTTGTCGACTAATCTACCTGTTGTTACTAGAAGTTTGATGACTATCGCTATGATTGGCTTGGTTTTTTCGGCCATAATTTCCACATTGTTATTACCACCAAGACCGAAAAAATATAGATTTAGTAAAAATATTATTATGTTTTGCCAGTGGTTAGTTTTGCCTTTTAGTATTATTGTATTCGGTGCTATACCAGGTTTATCAGCTCAAACGCGATTAATGTTTGGAAAATATTTAGGTTTTTGGGTAACACCCAAGAAAAGATGACTATTAACTTTTGGATAAATAGTTGTTATAAATACGCCGGGTAGCGTATTTTTTTATAACCTTATTTTTGTGTTATAATAAATAGTATATGAAAATAAACTTTCACCATCAATCAATAGACGCTTGTTTTAAAAAACTTCATTCAGACAAGCAAGGTTTAAGCATGATTGAGGCAAAAAAAAGACATAGTAGTTTTGGACCAAATAAATTAGCTGAAGAAAAGAAACTTGGCAAATTAACTATATTGTTAGAACAGTTTAAAAACCCCTTGGTATTTGTTTTATTATTCGCTGGCTTTGTTTCCTTTTTACTTAAAGAGCATATTGATGCTGTTGTAATTTTTACGGCGGTTTTTTTAAATACGTTAATTGGTTTTTTCCAGGAAAATAAAGCTAATAATGCTTTATATGCGCTGAAGAAGATAATTGCTTACAAGGCGATTGTTTTGCGAGATGGGCGGGAAATAGAAATAGATAGTGCATTAGTTGTTGCTGGCGATATTATTATTTTAAGCCCAGGCAATCGAGTTCCAGCTGATGCTAGATTGATAGAGGCGTCTGACTTGACTGTTGACGAGGCAAATTTAACTGGCGAGTCAATGCCGGCTCAAAAAAACATAGAAAAAGTTGAAAAAGGAGTTTCTTTGGCTGATCGGAACAATATGGTTTTTGCCAGTACTATAATCATTCAAGGAAACGGACGGGCTATTGTAACTGCTATAGGTAAACAAACTGAAATTGGTCAGATTGCCGAAATGGTAAAGGCAACAAAAGAAGAAAAGACTCCATTGCAATTAAGATTAAATAAACTGTCGAAGTTTATTGGTTTATTGGTTGGCGCAATATTAATAATTTTATTAGTTGTCGGAATTTTGATTGGCAAAGATTTTCTTGAATTGTTTACGTTAAGTATTGCTATTGCTGTTTCTGCTGTTCCCGAAGGCTTGGCTGCTGCTGTAACGATTATTTTGGTTTTGGGAATGCAAATAATATTAAAACGTAAGGCTTTAATCAGAAAATTAGTGGCAGCTGAAACCCTAGGCTCTACAACAGTTATTTGTTCTGATAAAACAGGCACTTTAACTGAAGGGAAAATGAACGTAGCTCATATCGTTATTGGTGAAAAAGAATTTGAGATGAAAAACATAGGTTCGAGACAAGATGAGCAGGAAGCAAAAAACGTTAGCTTAGCCCTACAGATTGGCATGATGTGCAATACAGCAACTATTGAAAATCCGAGTGACGCATTAAAAAAATTAAAAATTATCGGTACTCCAACAGAGGCTGCTTTGTTATTGGCGGCGATTCAGTCGGGCCTTGATAAAGCTAGCTTATTAGATATTGAGCAACAAGTAGCTGTTTTGCCATTTTCCAGTGAAACAAAATTCATGGCTACTTTGCATAAAAAAAAGTCTGGTGGATTTGTTTTTTACGAGAAAGGCGCGCCAGAAAAATTATTAGCTAAATCAAATAGATTCTGTCATCATGGCAAAATAGTTAAACTAACAAAAGATAATTTGAAAAAACTTGATTTGGTTTACGAAAAAATGACCAATCAAGGACTTCGGGTTGTTGGCGTAGCCATGAAAGAGTATGGAGACGGGGCAGTGAATTTTTCTGAAAACTCTACTAACAATATTGTCTGGGAAGAATTAGATAAAGAGTTAGTTTTTGTCGGCTTTATTGCTATAAAAGACCCATTAAGACCCGAAAGTAAAGAGACTATTGAGGTTTGTCGTCAAGCAGGTATTAGACCAATTATTATTACCGGTGATCACAAATTAACCGCTTGGGCTATCGCCAAAGAGATTGGAATGAAAGTTGACGCGGATAATATAATTACTGGTGATGTTTTAGATAAAATTGACGATGATGCATTGAAAAAAATTGTAAAGAAAATAAATGTTTACGCTCGCGTTAGTCCGCATCATAAATTGCGTATTGTAAAAGCTTTGCAAGAAATCGGTGAAGTAGTGGCTATGACTGGTGATGGTATAAACGATGCGCCAGCCTTAAAAGCTGCCGATATTGGCATATCTCTCGGTACTGGCACGGATATTGCAAAGGAAACATCAGACATAGTATTGCTTGATAATAATTTCAAGACTATAATTTTGGCAGTTGAGCAAGGTAGAGTTATTTTCGCCAATATTCGTAAAGTAGTTATCTATCTTATCTCTGATAGTTTTTGCGGGATGTTTTTAGTGATTGGTTCAATTATTTTAGGATTGCCTTTGCCGATTATTGCAGTTCAGATTTTATGGATAAATATTGTGAACGACGGTTTGCCGGATTTTGCTTTGGCTTTTGAAAAAGGTGAGCCTGGTATTATGAAAAAAAAGCCGATAAAAAAGGACGCTTCAATTATTAATAATGAAATGAAACTGATAATTTTTGTTGCTGGTACAATTCGTGATTTAATGATTTTGGGGTTATTTTATTATTTGACAGTTAAACAAGTTGAACTAAGCTATGCCAGAACTGTAATATTTGCTGCCATTGGTTTAGATTCATTAATATACGTTTTTGGCTTAAGAAGTTTACATCGTCCGATTTGGCGATTAAATCCGTTTCAAAATATGTATTTAATCGGTGCTGTAGCCATAAGTTTACTGCTATTACTCAGTGCAATCTATTGGCCACCGTTAATGGTATTTATGTCAACGACAAGCTTGACAATGAAAATTTGGCTACCTATTATTGGCATAGGTTTGTTTAATTTGGTTGTTATTGAGATAATCAAGGCATCTTTTGCATACAAAAAAAATCGTGAAATTATATAGTCATGTTGAATAAAAAAAAGAAAAATTTTAGTAATACAATTTTTAACCAAAAATTTTTAACTGCCATTGGCTTGGTTGTAATCCTGCTTATCAGTTTACCGTTAGTTAAAAATATCAACCAACGGCATAAAATAAATACTGAAATAAAAAGTTTGGAAAAAGATATTAAAACGCTGGAAAATGATAATAGTAAATTAAAAGGTCTTATAAATTATTTGGAATCAGATCAGTTTGTTGAAGAGCAAGCACGCCTTAACTTGGGTTTAAAAAAGGAGGGTGAGCAGGTTATCGTGGCGACAAATCTTCAAGACAGTTCTATGGTGTCTGATGTCGTTTCTAATTCTATGATCAAGATACCATGGCTTGAGACTAGTGTTTCTAGAGAGAATGTTACTAATCCACAAAGATGGTTAATTTATTTTTTTGAATAAAAAGACTAGACTATATATAATAAGAATATGAGTAAAGACATCGATAGTATAAAAAAAATAGATCCGAAAGATTTGGAAAAATCAAGAGAGATTTTATTAAGATATATCAATGAACAGGATAAAAACAGTAAGGGTCTAGCAGTGAAAGAGCAGTATAAAAAGTCAATAGTAAAAGTTGATGGTGTTTTATCGAAAGAAGAAAAAGAGAATATAAACAGGAAATTAGAGCGGCAAAAGGAGATTTTTCGGAAAAAGGAGCAAGAAAAGCATCGAGAATATACAGAGATGGAGAGAAAAGTAAAAAATGAAAAAATGAAAGAATTGATAAAAAAGCAGGAAAATGATAGAAAAAAAATTATCGAAGAAGAAGAAAAAAAAATCAGAGAAGAGAAAAATGTTCTTAAACAAAAGAGAGAGAAAGCAAGAGAAGTATGCCAGCTAGAGAAAATAAAGTTAAAAACTGAAATAGACAGACAGAAGCAATTGGCTATAGAGCAGGCAGAAGAAGAATGGAAAAAAAACATTGAGATTAAAGAGAGACTTAGAATAGAAGTAGAAAGGAAAAGAGAGACAGATAGACGAAAAAATAAAATAAAGAGAGCAAAGAAAATAAAAGCATTAAAATTTGAGATTAAGAATTGGGTGACTGGAATATCTTTTCTCGTAGTCGAATTTATACGCAAAAAGAAAAAATTAATTTTTAAATTTATAGTTTTATTCGCAGTGTCTCTCGCAGTTCTTTATTTATTTTTTTCTTTATTGTTAATAGTATTTAAAATTGATAATGGGTATACTAGGGGAATTGCTAGTCGCATTTTTGTTCCAGCTATAATAAGTAATATTGGTTTGGTTGAATTTTACGATTACATTGATTTTACAAAAAAAATTAAAAATGAATATCCTGATTACACTGTCGAAGACGGAGACAAAAAAATAGTGGAAGAATTAATAACAAATGAATTAGTAAAGAAATATCGTTTAGTGACTATAACAGCAGCAGAAAATCAGCTTAAGCAAGTTTTGAACATAAATTTTTTAATAGATAAAGACTACAATCAAGTTGGTTTGGCCAGAATCAATGATATTGAGAAAAAAATTAACTCAGGCGAAACAATTGAAGATGTAAAAAAATACGCAGATAGCTTTAATTATGACAGTTATTTAAGTGGAGATGATGTTTCAAAGAAGTTTGGCGAAACAGTGTTTAATTTGAAAGTTGGACAATTTAGTAAGATTCTTGTAAAAGATGACGGATATTATATTGTTTATAAATACGATCAAAGAGATGATATATTAGGCTTAAAATTTGTTTTCGTGAAAGGGATAAATTTTGATGATTATATAATCAATCAAGCCAGAACAACAAAGTTGTTTCATTTAGTAAAATAATTTTATTATTTAAAAAATAATCCTAATAAAATCGGATTATTTTTTTGGTAAAATATATTTGAGCCGACCGTGGGAATTGAACCCACAACCTACGGTTTACGATACCGTTGCT
>CAZKKV010000004.1:0-40292 GCA_964553705.1 uncultured Gammaproteobacteria bacterium | reverse complement strand
AAAGGCATGGGCGCGATGTTTTTAGTTGTATTTTTAATTATTTTGTTTTTTGCCGTTTTTCAGCCCCTAATACAACGATATATAGAATTTGATATTTTTTATTTACAGATTATTATTTTTGCCTTGATAATTATATTCAGTGATTTATTTAGTAAAGTTTTAAAAAATAAAATATTTATAAAAATCATAACAATATTGCTTGTATTAATAGGTGGATATAGTTTAGTAATTAATTTTAGCTATACGCTTTTTGCTATTATTAATTCTTTCGTAGCTATGGTTGTTTTTATGTTTATTTTTAGTTTTTTTCAAGGTATAATGAATTTTTATATTGATAAAACGGCTATCAGAAGTGTTAATGTTAATAATCTAACTCAGAATATTGTACTGACAAAAGAACAATTAAATAGTCTAAAAAATGTTAATTTGGGAGAAATTAGCCCAAGGGGATTAAATAAAGAACAATTAGGTAAAATAAAAGAGACAATGTTAAGAAATAATATAAAAGAAGTGAAAGCTTATAAGTTTATGCCTTTTGCCATATGGATGTTTGTCGGAGTAGTTTTAACGTTATTATTGAATGGGTCTTCGTTAAATTTTATAAAGAATTTTGTCAAAAGCATGATAGCAAGCAGTTAAGTGGAAAGAATCTTAAAAAAATAGTATAATAGATATATCTTAGTATAATTATAGCAGGGAATAATTAGGGGTTTATTATGTTTTCAAAGATTTCAAAAATATTACTCATATTAACTGTATTTACATTAATAAGTGTTGTTTGGTGCTGTTTGTATGTTTTCGCTGGACCAGAGGATCCAATCAATAATCCTGGCTCTGATATTCAAATTTGCACAGAACTAATAAACAAAGATGGTTGTTGCAGTGGTTTTTTAATTAATCCAGTGCTTCCGTGGAGTGTTACTTCAGTAAGTGGCGAGTCACAACAAATTGCTTATTGGTTACAGGTTGACGATAATGATGATTTTTTGTCTCCAGAAATTGACACTGGAGAAATAATTTCATCAATTAATTTTTACACGATTCAAGGAGAGTATTTAGAGGAATACAGGACTTATTATTGGAGAGTTGGAGTCAAAGATAATTTTTATTCTTGGACTGATTGGGCTGAAGGAGAATCTTTTGAAATTCCTATGGATTGTACTTGTGATCCTAATGCATATCCCGATATTTTTCCAACTGAATTTCCTTGGTCAGAATTTCAAATTTGCACAGATTTAGTTACTCAGCCTGATTGTTATGATGGTGATTTCCCAGTACCAGTTTTAAATTGGATATTTTCTTCTGTTGGTGAATCTTCTCAAGTTGCTTATTGGTTACAAATTGACAACAATGATGATTTTTTGTCTCCAGAATTTGACACTGGAGCGATTTCTTCCGCTGTTAATTATCATCAGGTTTGCGCAGATTCTTTGGAATTTGATAGTACCTACTATTGGAAAGTAACAGCAGGCGATAATAAAGGCACTTGGGTGAATTGGACTTCTCCTGGTGAAATTTTTGTCACAGCACCTTCATGTTTCCCATATATGCCGATAATTGGAGATATTATTAATCTTGATAATTTGTGTTATGGTGTAAAAGTGGAATGGGCTGATAATTCATATAATGAAATTGGGTTTAATGTTCAAGTAAAAACAGACATATCTGATTGGGATGATTTTTGTAGCGTTAACCCAGATATAACAAGTTGTTCTGCAAGTCTTTATCCAAATGTTTCTTATTATTTTAGAGTAAAAGCATTAGGAGAAGATGGTGATTCAGAGTGGTCTCCTGATGATTCGGGTCAGGAATATGGCACAAGTTACTGCGTGCCAGTTCTAAGTCTGGGTCAATGCAATTGTGATGAAGTTAACTTAAATTGGGAACAAATCGGTTGGGGAGTTGATCATTATGAGGTTTGGCGTAAAATGCATGATAATAGAGTAGATAGCAACTACTGGATGATAATAGCAGATGATATCCCTAATACTCAATTTACTTATATAGATACTGATATCTCGTCAGGAGCGAGTTATCAGTATAAAATTCAAGTAGAGGATCAGGAGTCAAATATTGAAAGTGTTAAACCTTGCCCGAATTTACCTTTATGGAAAGAGGTCGGACCATCAAGTTAATAAATTAAAATATCAATTATGTCAGAAGACATAGCCATTGAGGGCGAAAAAATTGGGGAAGTTACTCATGTTTTTGGTCAAATTGGAGTGGTGGCTGTTGACTTGTCTGGTGATCTGAAGGTAGGGGATAAAGTGAAATTCAAGGGAGCAACAACTGACTTTGAACAAGAAATTAATTCAATGCAAATTGAGAACAAGTCTGTGAATGAAGCAGGTAAAGGCGATTCAATAGGCGTAAAGATTAGTGAAAAAGCTAGAGTTGGTGATTTGGTTTTTAAAATTAAATAATAGCGGTTATAAAAAATATAATTATTTTGCCGTCAATTTTTTTGTTGTGCAAAATTGACAGATAATATATGAAGATAATATTATTAAAATTAGTAAAAGGTCTTGGTCAACCAGGAGATACAAAAGAAGTAAAGAAAGGATATGCTAGAAACCATTTAATTCCTGCAGGGCTGGCCAAACAGGCGTCAAGACATGATTTGTTTTTTTTGGAATCGCAAAAAAGAAAGACTGAGAAGCAGAAAATAATAATCGCTGGAGACACTTTGAATACAGTTGATTCTCTCGCGGGAAAGATATTTGATATTAGCGCAAAAATTGACGATAAAGGTAATTTATACGCCAAGATAAGTGTTAAGAAAATAGCAAAAGTTCTTAATGAGCAAGGTTATAATATCGATTTTAAGTCAATTAAAATAAAAGAGACAATAAAAAAACTGGAAAACATAAAATAGAATTGAGCTTTAATGGAAAACGAGTTTTCATAATAATTAATATAAAATCGAGTGTATGAAAAAAACTGTAGTAAAGAAAAAGACAAAATATATATTTGTTGTTGGCGGAGTGATGTCAGGAGTCGGCAAGGGTATTACTGTGGCATCAATTGCTCGTATATTACAATCAAAAGGATACGATGTTAGTGCCATTAAAATTGACCCATATATCAATGTTGATGCTGGCACCATGAATCCGATAGAGCATGGCGAAGTTTTTGTTACCGAAGATGGTGATGAAACTGATCAAGACATAGGTAATTATGAGAGATTTTTAAATAAAAATATTTATAGAGAAAACTATTTAACTACTGGTAGAGTTTATTTAAGTGTTATCCAAAGAGAGAGAAACCTTGGATATGACGGGAAATGCGTTGAAGTTGTACCCCACATTCCAATGGAGGTAATAGATAGAATTAACAAGGCGGTTAAAAAAGCAAAAGCTGAAATTGTTATTATTGAAGTAGGTGGTACAGTAGGGGAATATCAAAACCTTCTTTTTTTAGAAGCGGCACGTATGATGAAATTACGTCAACCAGAAGATGTTTTGTCTGTTATGGTTAGTTATTTGCCCGTGCCAAAAACTATTGGCGAAATGAAAACCAAACCAACGCAATACGCTATAAGAACTTTAAACAGCGCTGGAATTCAACCAGATTTTATTATTGCCCGATCAGAAAGACCGATTGATAATCTTCGTAAGAAAAAAATAGCCATAAATTGCAACATTAATCAGAATGATGTTATTTCAGCTCCTGATATAGATTCTATTTATGATGTGCCTTTAAATTTTGAAAAGGATGGTTTGGGTGATCGAATTTTAGAAAAATTAAATTTAGAAAAAAGAAAAAAAGACTTGGTGGAATGGAGAAAAATGGTAAGCAGTATAAAAACGGCAAAAAAAGAGACTAATATCGGCATAGTGGGAAAGTATTTTTCAACTGGAGATTTTTGTTTAACAGATTCGTATATTTCCGTAATAGAAGCGATTAAACATGCTGGCGCTGTAAATAAATGTAAGCCTATACTTTATTGGCTCAACGCAGAAGACATAGAAAAAAATGGGGTAAAAGATTTGAATAAATATGACGGCATAATAGTTCCTCAAGGATGGGGTTCGCGCGGTTCAGAAGGGAAAATAAAAACAATAAAATATTGTCGAGAAAAAAACATTCCTTATTTGGGACTTTGTTATGGTATGCAAATGGCGGTTATTGAGTTTGCTAGAAATGTTTTAAAGTTCAAGGGGGCAAATAGCGAAGAAGTTAATCCAAAAACTCCTTATCCGGTCATTCATATTATGCCAGAACAGGCAGAGTTGATAGCAAAAAAGCAATATGGCGGTACAATACGTCTGGGCGGTTGGCCGTGTAAAATTATAAAAGACACTCATTTGGCCAAAGCTTACGAGAAGAAAGATAAAAACAAAAAGACTTTTTCCGAACGTCATAGGCATCGATATGAGTTTAATAATAAATATCGCGCGCAATTTGAAAAAGCCGGTTTGAGAATTTGCGGGACTTCGCCAGACGGTAAAATCGTTGAGGCCATAGAGATTGCCGACCATCCATTTTTTGTTGGTACTCAATTCCATCCCGAATATATATCCAGACCTCTTGACCCGCATCCATTATTTGTTGAATTCGTTAGGGTCTGTTTGGGGCGTAAAAAATAATTTAATTTTCAAATAAAAAAAACATCGGCGTAGAACCGATGTTTTTTTATTTGAAAATATTTGTGTTATTTTTTTTCTGGTATGATATTTACCATCTTGGATGATTTTAACTGATTATTAAATTTTTTTATTTTTTTGGTAGAAAATTTAACAAAGCCAGGAAGAGTTGAAAACAAAGTGTCGTCTTTGCCTTTCTTGACATTTTTACCAGGATGGTATTTTGTGCCTCTTTGCCGAATAATAATAGATCCAGCTTTTGCATATTGTCCATCTTGAAGTTTAACGCCCAGTCTTTTGCTTTTTGAATCGCGACCAAGAGTTGTTGATCCACCCGCTTTTTTATGCGCCATATAATATTATAATTAAAAAATAAAATTGCCTCAAAAGCAACTAAGGTTGAGTATAAGGTATTAGTCAGTCGTTGTCAAGTTGAAATTTTGTAGTATTTATTGAGGCATTGACAATTGCTTATTATTTGATAACATGATAAATACCAACCGATTCAGTAGGTGTTTATTTTTTATGAAATTTTCTACAAAAACAACTTACGGCTTAAGGGCAATGATAAATTTATCAAGAAAGTCTGCAGTCGATAATATTTCTTTGCCAGAGATAGCTAGAGAAGAAAATATTTCTTTGAAATATTTAGAAAGACTTTTTTCCAAACTAAAGAAGTCTGGTCTTGTAATATCAGAGAAAGGAATGTCTGGTGGTTATAAATTAGCAAAAAATTCAAAGGATATAAATGTATTTGAAATAATAACAGCCTTAGAAGGGGCTTTGTCGCCATTTCATTGTGTGGATGAAAAAGGTAAAATAAAATGTAGTTCAAAGTGTAGCTGTGGGGCAACATCAGTGTTGTTAAAAGTCCAGCAAGCTGTAAACAGTACACTTAAAAAAACTAAATTAAGCGATTTGACATAGGAAAAATAATCAGTTTGGAATATTTATTTATTAATTATAATATTATATGGCATATTCAAAAAAAGTTTTAGACCATTTTAAAAATCCAAGAAATCAGGGAATAATAAAAAAAGCCGATGCGATTGGTAGGGTGGGTAATCCGGTTTGTGGCGATACAATGAAAATATATTTAAAAATAGGTGAGAGAAAAATAGGCAGAGGTAAAGAGGCGCAAAAAATTAAATATATAAAAGATATAAAATTTGAAACTTTAGGTTGCGCGGCCGCTATTTCCGTTTCTTCTATTTTGACCGAAATGGTAAAAGGTAAAACTCTTAATGAGGCGCTCAAAGTAAGTAATAATGACATAGTAAAAGAACTTGGTGGATTACCAGCGCCAAAAATACATTGTTCAATGCTAGGGACAGATGCCCTAGAAAAGGCAATCAAAAATTACGAATTAAAAATTAAGAATTAATAATATAAAAACATGAAAGATAAAATTCAAAAGACTCTAGATAAGATTCGACCGGCTTTACAGGCCGATGGAGGGGATGTCGAATTTGTTAGTTGGGATGAAAAATCTGGCAAAGTTGAAGTTAAGTTGTTGGGTATGTGTTTGGGTTGCCCGATGTCTCAAATAACTTTGAAGCAGGGGATTGAAGCGGAAATTAGAAAGCATGTTCCAGAAGTAAAAATAGTTGAAAACGTTAATTAAAATAAATTTAATTACAAAATGTATGAAAATATATTTTGATCATAGTGCTACTACGCCGATAGACAAAAAAGTTTTTGAGGCTATGTTACCATATTTTATTAATGATTTTGGTAATCCGTCTTCTCTACATGGTTTTGGACAGCAAGCAGTGGCTGGCGTAGATAAAGCCAGGCAAATTATGGCTGATTTGTTAAATTGCGAATCAAATGAGTTAATCTTCACTTCAGGGGCTACAGAATCAGACAATTTAGCTATTTTTGGCGCATATAAGGCAGTTTATAAGAAAACGGATAAATTACACATAATTACTTCAGAAATTGAACATCCGGCCGTTTTAGAGCCAGTAAAGGAATTAGAAAAAGAGGGGGTGAAGGTGACTTATTTACCAACAAAACAAAACGGGACAATTGACATATTAAAATTAAAAAGTGTCATTCAAGATAACACTTTTATGGTTTCAATAATGTACGTAAATAGTGAAGTTGGATCTGTTCAGCCGATTAGAGAAATCGGTAAAATTATAAAAAAAATTAACGAAGAAAGATTTAAAAATTGGCAAAAAAAAGGTGCTAAATTCGGCAAGAAAAAACCACTACCCACTCTTTTTCACACTGATGCGACACAGGCTGTTAATTTTTTGGATTGTAATACAAAATATTTGCACGTTGATTTAATGTCAATATCTGGCCATAAAATATACGGACCCAAAGGCGTTGGTTCGTTATTTGTGAAGAAAGGCACTTTAATTGATAGCGTACAATTAGGTGGTCATCATGAAAATAATTTACGTAGCGGGACGTTGAATGTTCCAGGTATAGTTGGACTTGGGCAAGCGATGGTATTAGTAGAAAAGAACAAAGACAAAAATAATAAAAAAATAAAAAAGATAAGAGAAAAATTAGTGGAGGGAATTCTGCGTGATATTCCAGATGTAATTTTGAATACTGATATAAATAATGCAACACCAGCTCATGCTCATTTTACATTTAGTGGAGTTGAAGGCGAGGCGATACTGATTAGCCTTGATTTGGCAGGAATAGCCGTTTCTACTGGTTCAGCCTGTGCTTCTGGTGATTTAAAGCCTTCCTATGTACTAGTTGCCATGGGAGTCAAACATGAATTAGCTCATAACTCCATTAGATTTACTCTGGGAAAAGATAATACAGACGATGATATTAAAAGCGTTTTAAAAATATTACCAGGTATTGTAAAAAAATTACGTAAAATAGCACCAAGTGATTTATAATTTTTTACAACGATAAACAAAAACCAGCGGCTATCTGCTGGTTTTTTTATCAATAAATTTTTTATAAAACAAAATGACTCATGTGGACGATATTGTTTGCCGTTTTTATTATTAATCGAATAAACTCCTAATGTTAATTGGTTTTTTAAAATTGGTTTTTTTTTCTATTTTTTCTATAACTTCTTCAAATATATCCATATCAACAGTTTCAATGACAACTTTTTGTCGTAGTAATAAAATTTCTTCAGACTGGGTTATTATTTGATAAAAATTTTTATACAAAAATACACTAATACAAGCAAGAAAGATGAGTGTTAATACAGATATTGAAATATAAAACCAGCGCATTATTTTTTTTGGGCTGTAATTAATGTTTTTTATTTTATTTTCCATATTTATTATTTCCAAAATGTTTCTACTGAGAGAAACGTGTTAATTATAGTATTAGAGGAAGCATCTATTTCTTGTTTTACTAAATTTGATGTTAATTCGATACTTTTAATATTAAGATAATATTCCAACGATTCCAACCCAAGTAGATAATTTGTGATATCAATAAAATTGCCCTGTAAAAATAATTGAAGGGCCATTTTTTTGTAGTTGTATTCAGCCATATCCTCCTGAATTCCTAAATTAATTCTTTGGTCAATCGAATTTTTACTTGCTACACCCTCTATTGTTGTAATAAATTCTAATTCCCGATTTTCGCTTATGAAAATTTGTTCAAGTTTTGAAAGTTGCGAATTTATTTTATTTAAATTATTCGTTAATTGTCGTAGATTTTGGCCTTTTATGTATTTTTTTTCAAGATCGATTCTTTGTTCTTCAATTTTTTGTCCCATATCCAAAATGTCGTGTATTGTTGGAATAACAATAAAAAAGACTATTAATAAAAATAAGGTCAAAAATCCGATAACCATTATTATTATTTTGTTTTTCAAATTGATTTTAACAATATTATTTGCGGAAAATTTCATAGAATTATTTTATCTCTTCCAGATTAAGTGTTGCGTTAATTTCAAAATTTATATTTTCTTTTTCCAATATATTTTTCAAAGGGAAGCTTATGTCGTCATAATAAGATGAATTTTCGATATTTGTTTTAAAGACCAAAAGACTTGTTCGATCTTTGGCCATTCCTTTTATTCCTATTGTTTTATTTTCAGCGTTCAATTTAAGCGAGTATAATTTGATTCCATCAGGAGAAGCAACGGCAAGGTCTTTAAATATATCGGTCCACGGGATATAACCATTCTGAATCATAGAAACAAAAGAGAGTTCATTGTTAATTTCTCTAACTTTTACGTTGTAGGTTTGGTTACTTTTAGTAATTAATGTTGTTTGAGAAACGACTTTATTAAAATTGTTTTGTAAAATTATTTTAGCTACCAGGAGTATCGAAACCAAAAAAATGGTGATAATAAGTACAATACTGCTGATTTTCTTAACTAGAAAATACAGATGTCTGAGTTTAATTTCTTTTTTTAATTCATTTGATACTAAATTGAGATAAAGCATAGTCTAATTTGTTTCATCAATAAAAATTCCGCGTAAAGCTAAGCCAATAGCTGTTGCGAAGCTAGAATGAATGCTTTTTGACAACGAAACAATTTCACTTCCTTTTTTATTTGTAATTAAAGCATCCTTTTTATTTAAAATTTTTGAAAAACCCTCCTTTGTTTCTGATAAATTGATAAATGGATTGGCTATTTCCGTATTAATAGACGTTTCCTTTTTAATAATATCGGTAATGTTGCGAATATTACCACCACCACCACCTATTATTATTTTATTAATTGGACCAAAAGCAGAAAATTGACTATCGTAATATTCAATTGAATTTTTAATTTTATCAAGTAGCTTTTTCGCAGTATTAGCAAGTATTTTTTTAACAATACCATCAGCCTTTGCTTCGTCTAGTCCACAAATTATTTTTGCTTTTTCGGCCTGGTTTTCAGTAATTTTCAAGGTACTAGATATTTCATTGGTTATTTCCGCACCAGACAAAGGTAAGCTGACCGTAAAAAGAATGGTATTTTTAGAGTAAAATATCATACTGGTATGGCTTGCGCCTATATCTAGAACAGCATAATTTAAGCTTTCAGCAAAATTAAATTTAGGTTTTTCTTCCAATAAAACACTCCGGCAGATGGCAATCGGTTCAATTTCTAGGGCAGATAGTGCTAATTTTGCTTCGTCCATCAGTTCTGTGTATTGATTAACCGTTTCTTTCGGTGCAGCACCAATTAGAATACATTGACTGTCTTTTTTGTTATCAATTGTTTGCCAATCAAAATACATTTGATTAATTGACATCGGGATGTGTTTTTCTATCTCTACTTCAATAATGTTTTTAACAGGATTTGGTGTTGGTTCTAGCTCTATTAATTTAATAAAAGTTTTTGATTCAGGCAGACAGGCTACAATTTCTTCAGAAGTCGCCCTGCCGTATATTGGTTCGGCTATTATTTTTTTAATTGACGATATTAATTTTTGTTTATTTTTTATTTCACCCTTTTCAATAATCCCTTTTTCAATACTAATACGCCCAATTGCCTGGAAATTTAATTTTCCCTTGGTGTTATTGAGTTGCACTAATTTTATAGACAAGTCTGATATATCAAGTCCGACGGGGTAGGCTTGTTTTGCGGTAAATATCATTATCGTTAATTTAATTTATTATATTTATTATAACAGGAAAAAGTATTTACGACTAATTTAGAATTAATATTCTTCCTCCCAGTGTTCGATGGTTATAATTGGAGAAAATTCTGACATACCGATAGTTGAGGATATTATTTCTTCATCTCTAGTAATATCTATTATCGACCACATACTGGTAATGGTTAATTTTCGCGAGACTAAACCACCGCTAACTTCAAAACTATGACCAAGTGGAAGGCTTGTTAGATAAAGTTGATCGCCAGCGTATATGACGCCGTGAATATTGACATCGCCAGTAAGTGATTCAAAATACACTTTTCTTTTAGCAAAAATACCAGATGGTTGACCTTCGGTATGATTAATAATTATTGAACTAAGTCCGCAACAACTGTGACCAATCTTGATATCTCGACCAACAACTAAAAGGCCATTGACAGTGAGGAGTCGGTCGCCTTCAAGCATTATGTCGCCGTCAACATAAGTGATTGGGGCATCTAGTGTTAAATTATTATTATCAGCTAACATGTCTTTAAATTCATTTTCACTATAAACGTTATCAGCTATATTTTTGTATGAAGACGGGTCGTCAGAATCAAAATCAATTGCTGGCATAGCGACTTCATCGGCTGGACCATTTGGATAATTGGCTGCATAAATTTCTCCACCGACAATTACATTTGAAAACAATGATTTATTAAAATTATTTGCTGCCTTAAGATCTGTATCAATATTAACTATACTTAAACCATTAACTATAAAATTGTTATTTGAGTAGGAGCTACCGTTATAAAAATTAACCATACTGTATGATATATCTATGTTTCCATCAGCATAACCGCAATTATCGCCAATTTCTGACGAACCTTGACCCATCGCTCGATAAACATAAGTTTTGACTATTCTTTGAGTACTTTTTTCCCCAGACATATTGATTGAACCAACGGCGGTTATTTCTCCATGAGCTTCAGAGCTATTGACTAAAGTGATGGTGTATGAGCCACTATCTGGCCCAAATGGATTGTCTCGAGTGAATTGAACTGTCCATGTTGGATCGGTTTCAAAATTTGTTTTATAATTTTCATCATTTTTTAACTTCCAAATCATTTCAGAAATTCCAGCCTCAGCCAAATAATAAGTTTTTGCTCCCCATGTTTGACTTTGAGCTATTTTATATTCAGTAAGAGAAAAGGTTAGAACATACATGCCTAAAAATAGAATTAAAGACATCAATAAAATGGTCATAATCAAAGCTACGCCGTTTTTGCTAAAATAAATTTTTGTAAAAAATTGAATCATTTAATTTCTACTAAAGACGCTAGTCTCAATTTCAAAATTATTTTGGTTTTTGGATAAACGAAGATAAATATTTACCAAACCAGATTCTCCCCAGAAATAAAGTTGATCAAAATATTCGCCGACAATGCGGTCCTCCAAAATCAAATGCTCTGGCGGATCACCTGATTGATCGAGACTATTGTATATCACATAGGTACTTGGCTCTTCTTCAAAATAATAAGCTGAATATTCGCGTTTCAAATTATTATTGTCCAGATAATATTTAATGTATGTAATTTGATCTGCAACATGTCCGTTTTGAAAAAAAATTTCTTCAACTGGGGGATCTTCAAGATCGTCTCTAGCTATAGGCAATTGAGTTACTACTGTTGTAGATTGCCTGACTTCTCTTGAGATTCTATCTAGTGATACTCGGGCATTTTGTGTTAGTTCAGCGATGTTGGAGTTTTTATTATATGCTCTTTGAGAAAGAGTATAGACTGAATTAACTAATAAAATAATAAGGACAAAAAGAGACATTGAAATAAGAATTTCAGGCAAAGTAAAACCGTTTTTACTTGCAGTATTTTTTATGAAATATTTTTTAAACCCCATTGTTTTATTGTTTCAAAGTAAAAAATATTCGGATTTTACCATTGATTCATAAAGGTGGTTAGATTATAAATTTTTTCATCTTTGGATAGTGAATTTGTATAGTAAACATTGATGGAAATTTTTTTCATACCTTGATCAATGATTGAATCTTGTAAATTATTGTCAATATAATTTACAGTAGTTTCTCTTTGAAAATAATATAAATAATCATCGGGTGTTTCTGATAATTGATGTTTTGCTTCTATAACACCAATATTTACGTCCTGGTAGCTTAGTGACTTTAATTGCTCAATTTTTGCTTGCGCTAAAAAAGCCGCTTTAGTCATATTTTCGGCAGTTTTGTTGATTGTTAAGCTGAAGGGAAACGTCTGTATAAGTCCTAAAAACGCCACAAATATTATCGCTAAAGCGACTACAATTTCCAATAAAGACAAGCCATTGGAATTAGAATATTTTTTTAGTTTTTTTATTGAAGAATGCATTAATTACTGCATTAATTGTATGTAACCAGAAGGTTTAACGTTTATAATTTTTGTTTTTGAATTAGAATTAATTAAAATTATTTGGCCTGACTGACTAACGCCACCATAATAATTAAAAACAACTTCATCGTCAGTAAAACCTGTTATCTCTTGGAACGTTATTCCTGAACTAAGTTCGACTGTTTTTATAGTTTCTGCTGGCTCAGAATTTTTTACGATACTATAAGTATTAGAATCAATAAAAAAAATTATTTTATGAGTAACTTGTTCAGCGATAGTGAGTTGTTGAGCATAACGCAAATCAGTTGTTATTATTTTGGCATTGGAGCTAAGTTCCAAATTTGGTTGATACTGCTTTATGTAGGGGATAGAGATGGTGGATAACAGAGCTATAATTCCTAAACCAACCAGAAAGCTCATTAAAGTACTGCCTGGCGCGGAAATTTTCATAAAAATTTATAGAATAATTAAATTGCGGAACCGATGCTGTACATAGGCATCATTATTGCTACGGCCATTACACCGACAGCTGATCCTAGTACCAAAATTAGTATGGGCTCGATTATTGATGGCAAACTATTCATTATTTCATCGACTTCGCCTTCATAGAATTGCGCCAATTCTTCAAGAATATAAGCCAGTTCGCCAGTTTCTTCGCCGACAGATATCATCTGCACTACAACTGGAGGAAATAGATTTTGATAATTTGAAATTATTTCATAAATTGAACCGCCTTTTTGGACTTTTTCACTCATTTCATTTAAAGCTTTACGATAATAGACATTGCCTAAAACACCAGCCGTTATTTCAAAAGTTTTTACAATCATAATATCTGTTTTTAAAAGAGAACTAACTGTACGAGAAAATTTTGCAATGTTAATTTTTTTAACAATCGGTCCAAGGATAGGTAATTTTAAAAGAATATTATGAAAAAAATATTTACCCTTATTTGTTTTGTATATTTGGATAAGTAATAGAACAATAAGAATCAGAGTGACGGAAGCTAAAATCCCATGTTTAACCAGAGCGTCGCTTAAGCCGATTATCATTTTTGTTGCCATGGGCAATTCAGCGTCAAGATCTCTGAACATATCTGTTATTTTTGGCACAATAGAGACCATCATGAAAGTGCCGATGCCGATCATAGCTACTAATATGACAAGTGGGTAAGTAAGCGCTCCTTTAACTTTTGAAATTAATTCGTGATTTTTTTTCAGCTGGATATACAGCTGAGCTAAAACATCTTCAAGCTTTCCTGAAACTTCGCCAGATTCAATCATATTAACAAATAGAACTCCAAAAATATTTTCATGTGGCTTTAAACTTTCCGTGAAACTCGTGCCTTTCTCGACATTGGCGGATATGTCTTCAATTATTTTGGCAAATCTTTTATTGTCAGTTTGCCTTGACAATGTTTTTAAAGAAATAGACAAAGCTATACCAGCTTTAAGCATGATACCTAAATTTTGAACAAAAAATAATTTTTCAGAAAGCGGGATTCTAGAAAAACGCAATAAAAAATCATTCGTTTTTTTTAGGAAAGATTTTTTTTCATCAGATGAAATTTCTGGTTTATTTTCTTTAAGCTGTTTATTCTCGCTTGCTTTGATTTCTTTATTTAATTCTTCTAGGCGTACGACCATATATCTACAGATTTATTAACTTGTTAGTTTATTCTTTAGTTACTCGCATTACTTCTTCGAGAGTAGTAATGCCGTTTTTAGCTTTGATAAAACCATCATTAACAATCGGCATCAAACCTTGTTTTTTTGCCTGCTCCATGATTTCTTGGCTATTTGCTTTTTTCAAAATTAACTCTGATATTTCTTTGGAAATTTCAAGAGTTTCATAAATGCCGATTCGGCCTTTGTAACCTGTATTATTGCATTGTTTACATCCTTTACCGCGATAAAATAATAGGGAACCAATACCAGCTTTAGCATCAGCAATAGCTTTTTCTTTTTGTAGTGTTTCCAAAAGTATGTCAACGTTTAGCTGATTTTGTAATTCCTTAATTGTTTCTTTATCGAGTTTGTAGCTTTGGATGCAATTTGGACAAATTTTTCTAACAAGTCTTTGAGCAATGATAATATTAGTAGTAGTGGCGATTAAAAATGACGGAATTCCCATATCAGATAGGCGAGGTAGAGTTGTTACGGCATCGTTAGTATGCAGAGTGGACAGAACTAAGTGCCCGGTCATGGCGGCATGAACTGCTATTTCAGCTGTTTCTTCATCGCGAATTTCTCCAACCATAATAATGTTTGGATCTTGACGCAAAAAGGCGCGTAAACCCAAAGCAAAAGTGTAGCCAATTTTAGGATTTACTTGAGATTGATTAACATGCGCCATGCGATATTCAATCGGATCCTCAATAGTAATAATATTTACGTCTGGTTTATTAAGTATGCTTAATATAGTATAAAGAGTGGTGGTTTTCCCAGAACCGGTTGGGCCAGTTACTAGTATCATCCCATGTGGTTTAGATACACAGTTTTTTACCATGTCGAGACTTTTAGGCTGAAAGCCTAGCTGTTCCAAGGTTAGAGCTTGCGCTTTTTCGTTGAGTAGGCGCATGACAATTTTTTCTCCGTTAAAAATTGGGATAATCGAAACACGAAAAGATACTTTGTATTCATTGTTGGCGATTTTGAAACGTCCATCTTGCGGTAGTCTGTGTTCATCCACTTTAAGATTGGCAAGAACTTTTATCCTGGCGATAACGCCTGGCTGAAGAGTCTTTGGTAACGACATAACGTTTCGTAGTATGCCGTCTAGGCGGTATCTAACTGACAGTATTTTTTCTTCTGGTTCAATATGAATATCGCTGGCACCTTCAAAAATAGCGTATTCCAAGAGAGTATCAACTACTCTAACTACCGGTAAATTTTCGGATAGTTTTTTCAAATCTTTATCTCCCTCAATTTCGGTGTTTTTACTGGATAAATTTTTGAATTCAGCTTTTAAGCTTTTGTGATATTGTTTTAAAGCATCTCTAATTCCTTCAGGGGTAGTGATATGAATTTCTGGCTCAAGATTGGTAGTTTTTTTGATGAATTCAAAAATTTCTAGATCTTCCGGATTCAGTGTAGCTATTTTTATTTTGTTGTCATCACTGTCAAAAGCAATTAATTCATGTGTTGAGGCTAGTGGTTCAGGAATACTCAGCAGGATGTCTTTGCGAATGACTTGATCTTTTAGATTGACGAATGGTATTTTATAATACGTTGCGGCTGCTTCATAAAGGGCTGAAGCGACAATAATTTTTTTTTCAATTAAGTAGGCTTCAAGTTTTTTGCCTTGCTTCTTTGCTTCTCCTGAAAAATTATTAAATTCTTCAGCTGGAAGAATTCCAGATTTATCCAATATTTTTTTTATTTGGTCTTCTTTAAGCATGGAATTATTTTTATTTTTTTTCTTTTAAAAATTGGTAGCTATATTATAACACATTTTAATGAACAAAGAAAAGTTTTATTTTAATAAAATATGTGGTAAATTATAGTTATGAAAATAAAGGATATAAAAATATTAGATTTTTTGTATTTAAGTAAAAGTCAGGCGTTTGACACGTTGTCTGATTTTTTTACACCTTTCTATGTTAAGGTATATTTGGCTATTTTAATTTTTCTTAATTTGTTAAATTGGGTTTTTGTTTATTACATTAATAAAGTTGTTAGCCAGGATTTAGTGGTGCTTCATTATAATGTAAATTTTGGGGTTAATTTAATTGGTAGCGCCGGTAAAATTTACACAATTCCTTTTCTGGGATTAGCTTTTATAATACTAAACGTTGTTTTAGTGACAAATATTCGCAAACAAGATAAATTTATTAATCATTTATTGTTTTTTTCTTTAATTCTAGCCAATTTATTTTTATTGGCAGCTACTATGTCGGTTTATTTAGTTAATTTTAGATAAAAATTATGGTAAATTTTTATTTAGCAAAGATTTTATTATTAAGTACATTGGCCTTTGTTTTTACAATGGCTTGGACGCCACTACTAACTCATTTTCTCTATAAATATAAAATGGGAAAAAAAATACGCAGTAATGGGGTTACTCCAATTTTTACAAAATTACATAGTAAAAAAAGTGGCACACCAACCATGGGTGGTTTATTAGTTTGGGTGACGGTTTTGATATTTGCTGTAGTCTTTTTTTATTTATCAAAATTACCGATTGATATATTTCAAAATTTAAATTTTCTTACCAGAAGCCAAACATTATTACCGCTTGGCGCTTTGGTGGCTACTGCCCTGGTCGGATTATTTGATGACTGGCTGGATATAACCGGAAAAGGAATTTGGGGTGGCGGCGGTTTAAAAATTAAAGACCGCTTATTGTTTTATACTTTAATCGCTCTGGTTGGAGCATGGTGGTTTTATTTTAAATTAGATTGGGATTTATTCCACGTACCATTTGTCGGTG
Organism: uncultured Gammaproteobacteria bacterium; assembly: GCA_964553705.1. Classification (GTDB taxonomy): domain Bacteria; phylum Patescibacteriota; class Patescibacteriia; order Patescibacteriales; family GWC2-42-12; genus CAYXNZ01. The sequence goes on along the minus strand of CAZKKV010000004.1, from coordinate 23,372 downwards.
ATTTCCAGCTTGGTTGGACATATATTGTCTTGTTTGTTTTTGTTATTGTAGCAACAGCTTTTTCCGTTAATGAAACCGATGGTCTTGACGGATTGGCTGGCGGAATTCTTTTATGTAGTTTTGGCGCCTATGGAGTGATTTCTTTTGCTATCGGTAAATATGATTTGGCTACTTTTTGCGGGGTTATTTCCGGTGCACTTTTGGCGTTTCTTTGGTTTAATATTAACCCAGCCAGATTTTTTATGGGGGACACTGGCGCTATGAGTCTAGGAGTAACACTTGGTGTTATTGCTATGTTAACAAATTCCGTTATGATATTGCCGATTATCGGTTTGATCTTTGTAGCCGAATCAATATCGGTTATCGTTCAAGTTTTATCAAAAAAAATGAGAGGCAAAAAAGTTTTTTTGTCAGCTCCTTTTCACCATCACTTAGAAGCGATTGGCTGGTCTGAAACTAAAATAGTTATGAGACTCTGGGTTATTTCCGGCGTATCCACTGCTATTGGTTTGATTGTTTTTTTGTTAGATAAAACCATGTAAAAATAAAATAATGGCGACCCTAAAAGAATTTTTTACTAATATATTATCGCAAGGTAGGAAAGATCACGAAGGTGATAAGCCATTGGTGATTATTACTAGTACAATTGTAGTCTTTGGCTTAATTATGCTATCTAGTGCTTCTTTGGTTGTGTCTTACACTAAGTATGGAGATAGCTATTATTTTTTAAAACGTCAAATATTTGGTCTTTTTTTGGGAATAATTGCTTATTGGATTTTTTCGCGTATAGATTACCATTTTTGGAGAAAATACGCTTTTTTTATGTTAGTTTTTTCCGTATTTTTACTTATTTTGGTTTTTATTCCAGGAATCGCTGCTGATTGGGGAACAGCCAGAAGTTGGATAGATTTAGGTTTTATGCATTTACAACCGTCCGAGTTTGTAAAAATAACTTTCTTGATTTATTTAGCAGCTTGGTTAGAGAGCCGTAGAGACGAGTTGCATGATTTTTCTCGAGGTATTGGCCCATTTGTACTGGTTCTAGGGGTGATTGCCTTCTTGATGATTTTACAGCCAGATATTGGCACCCTGTCTATAATTGGCTTAATCTCTCTAATTGTTTATTTTGTCGGTGGTGGTAGCAAAAAACATCTTCTTTATATTGTGTTATCTGGCGCAATTGTTTTATCTGTTCTGTTGCAATACAACGATTATCAAGCCAACAGATTCCGATGTTTGGTAGATTCAGATTTTTCAGCAACTGATGTCTGTTATCAAGTTAAGCAATCCTTAATTGCCGTTGGTTCAGGTGGAATCATTGGGCGGGGCATAGGCGCTTCCAGACAAAAGTTTATGTATTTACCAGAAGTACAAAACGATTCAATCTTTTCAATCGTTGGCGAGGAAACTGGGCTGATATTTAGTAGCATTTTAGTAATTTTGTATATATTATTGTTTTATCGTGGTTTTTTAATTGCTCGGCAAGCACCTGACAATTATGGTAGTTTGTTGACAGTTGGCTTGGTTAGTTGGATAACCTTGCAAGCCCTGATAAATATCGGCGGTATGATAAATATTTTGCCGATGACCGGCGTGCCTTTGCCACTTATCAGCTATGGCGGTTCGGCGATGATTGCCACATTGGCGGCTGTGGGAATCGTAGTTAATATCTCGAAACAAACTAGATAAAGTTATGCATAATAAAAATAAGAAATTAATTTTTTTGACTGGCGGGGGTACAGCTGGTTCAGTAACACCTTTATTGGCTATAGCCGAGGAGTTGTCCGAGTATGATTATTTGTTATTAGGCACAAAGAGTGGACCAGAAGAGACAATGGCTAAAAATGCTAAAATTAAATTTCAACCAATTTTGAATGGCAAGTTAAGAAGATATTTTTCTTGGAATAATTTTGTTGATATTTTTAAAATTTTTGGCGCTTTTTCCCAGTCAACCTGGTTAGTCTTAAAATATAAGCCTGCTTTAATAATAAGCGCCGGCAGTTTTGTCAGCGTGCCAGTGGTTTGGGCCGGTTGGCTGTTTGGAATTAAAATTTTGATCCATCAACAGGACGCCAGGGCTGGTTTAGCTAACAAATTGATGGCATTGTTTGCTGATATTATTACTGTCACTTTTGAAAAGTCTTTGAAAGATTACAAAAAAGCGATTTGGGTTGGTAACCCCACAATAATTAAAAATTATGAATTACCCGTCTCGTTCTCGGCGAGCCGAGGCGGAATAATTACGGATGAAAATAACGTATTGCCATCTGTTTTGGTTGTTGGTGGAGGAACAGGATCGCAAGCTATCAATGCTTTGGTTTATAAAAGTATTGATGAGCTAACAAGATTTTGCCGAATCATCCATATCACTGGTAAAAATAAAAAGATTAATTTTCAATCTTCTGTAAAAAATTATCAGCAATTTGAATTTTTGGATGCTGAAAAAATGGCTAAAGCTTTATATCAGTCTAATGTTGTGGTTTCGCGTTGTGGTATGGGTTTGCTGACTGAGCTATCATATTTTGGCAAGTCGGCGATACTAATTCCTATACCTGATTCACATCAGGAAGATAACGCAAAAGTATTTGCTGACAAAAAAGCGGCTATTATTTTAAATCAAAAAGATTTAACTTCAGAAAAATTGATAAAAGAGATAAAAAATTTGTTAGACAACAAGTCGTTCTGTGACCAGCTGAGTAAAAATATTCAAACAGTTATCAAAACTGATGCTAATAAAAAAATAGGAGATATTATAAATAAATTGTTAAGTTAATACGTCCTTGTCATCCTCGATGTCAAGGCGGGCGGGAATGACAGAAGAGAGTAAAGTTAATAAAAAACTATGGATTGTGATTTGATTATCAAGGGAAAATATTTGTTGCCGATGAATGAAAAAATGCAAATTATTGAAGATGGCGCGGTAGTGATAGTAGGTGACGTAATCAAAGAAACAGGGAAAGCCGAAGAAATAGAGAAAAAATTTACAGCCAAAGAAATAATTGATATTGGTTTTGGTATTGTTATGCCCGGCATGATAAATACGCACACTCATTCTGCTATGGTTTATTTTCGCGGTTTAGCTGATGATTTACCGCTGGATGAATGGCTGAATAATTATATTTGGCCGGCTGAGGCAAAATACATAAAGCCAAATTTTGTCAGATCATCTTCGGAGTTAGCCTGTCTAGAAATGATAAAGTCAGGAATAACCTGTTTTAATGATATGTATTTTTTTGAAGAAGAACTGGGCAAAATAGCGAGCAAAGCGGGGATGCGCGCTGTCCTTGGAGAGGCTATACTTGATTTTCCAGCCCCAAGTTATAAAAACACAGAAGAAGCTTGGCAAAAGATTGAAAAATTAATTAAGCAATTCAAAGACGATAATTTGATCAAGATAGCTCTAGCGCCTCATTCGATTTATACCTGCTCAAAAGAAACGTTGCTTAGAGCCAAAGATTTAGCTGACAAATTTAATTTATCACTTCATATTCACATAAGCGAAACTAAAAAGGAAGTAGAAGAAGCCAAGCAAAAATTTGGTAAATCGCCGGTTGAATATCTGGCAGAAATCGGTTTTTTGTCAGACAGAGTTAACGCTAGCCACAGCGTTTGGTTAAGCGATAATGATTTGAATATTTTTCAAGCAAAAAAAGTAAAAGTAAATCACTGTCCAGTCAGTAATATGAAATTAGCTTCAGGAGTAGCGGTTTTACCGAAAATGTTGGACCGAGGCATTACTGTTGGTTTAGGTACGGATAGTGCCGCCAGTAATAATACTCTTGATTTGTTTTTTGATATGCGTGTTTGCGCTTTACTTCATAAAGTAAATAATTTTGATCCAGCTTTGGTTAGTTCACAAAAAATCGTAGAGATGGTGACTATTGATGGCGCAAGAGTTCTCGGATTGGATAGCCAGATTGGTTCTCTGGAAACAGGCAAAAAAGCTGATGTTATCACGATAGATTTAAATAAACCACATCTTCTGCCGATTCATAATCCGTATTCACACTTGGTTTATTGCGCCAACAGCGAGGATGTTGACAATGTTATTATCAATGGTAAAGTGATAATGAGAGATAGAAAAGTGAAGACATTAAATGAAGAAAGCACATTAAAAGAAGCCCAAAAATTTAAATTTAACGGATAAAAAAGGAGGGTGAGATGGAAAAAGAAGAAATGGGTTTTATTATGCGGCGTTCATGCAAGTATTGTGGAGCCCGTGTAAATGAAAAGGGGTTTTGTCCTCGGGGGTGCGATGTAGCCGTACTGGAAGACGTAATTTACAAAATTCAACAAGAGCTGAAGCAGAATGAAGACGGCCGTCTTTCAAAGGAATTGATTCAGAAAATCATGGAAACATCAGCGCAACCCATAAGAGATCGTTCCGGTGAATGGCTGGAAGAGCTGGTAGAAAAAACGTCTCGTGATTTGAGAGGAGAAGATATAATCTTCGGTGCATCTCCACGCTAAGAAACAAAATACGCCCACGTTTAAACGTAGGCGTATTTTTTATTCGTGTAGTTTTAAAAAAAAGGGGGGTCTAGTTGACAAAAGTTCAGATATGTGCTATATTGATATATTAAATTTAAATAGGTTTATATTATAAAAATTTACCTAATATTAAACAAATATATGATTTCATTTAGAAAATCATTAAAAATATTGTTGATATCTGCCATTGTATTATTTTTGGTTGGTTATTTTGGTGTTAATTTTGCTACGGCTGCTAATGGTATAGATGTTAGCATTAAGCAGGTAAAAACAGCTGATAGCCTAGCGGTTTTTTATCTTGATCACACTAAAGGAATAAAAAAAGCTTACATTAGCGAAGCGTCTTTTTTGTCTTATGGCAATAAATGGAGTGACGTAAAAATAGTTAGCCAAGACGATTTGAATAAATGGACTAATGCTCATCTGGTAAAAACAAAATTAAATCCGGCTGTTTATTATATCAATAGTAATAAAAAATCATTAATTACTAACGAAGAAGAGTTTAATTCACATGGATTCAAATGGGCAGACATAATCACCGTAAGTGATACGGATTTATCTTCTTATATTTTAGCTGATTTTGCAGTTGCTGGCGGTAACGACAGTTCAATAACATCGGACAGTCTTTTGGTTAGTTATGATATTTCCGAATCAGCCGAACAATATCTTTCTTTAAATACTAAGGATAACCTAGCAGCTACTTTTAATTTTCAAGCTGGCAACGAATTGGTTGAAATTAGTAGTCTGACAATTAATTTTGAAGGTGTATTTAACAGCGAAGTGATAGAAAAAGTTTATTTAAAAGACAGTAGTGGTATTCAATATGGATATGGAGTATTGGTCAATAATCAATCAGCTACTTTTAATTTGTCTAGTGACCAATTAGTAGTTTCTGCTAATAGCGAAAAAAACGTAGGCGTTTATATTGATTTAGGTTCTAGTACGGACGATGTGACCTATCACAACTTCCAAGTGATAATTGATAATACAAATTCTATCAATGCTAACGTTGAAGTTTCTGGTGGTTTTCCTCTTGAGGCCGGGACAGTGAGGCTAATTGACGGCACGGATATTCTAGGTCAGATTGAAGCCCAACAGCAAAGCTTGGCGTCAGATGGTCAAACAGCGGTTATCGGTAATACTGATCAGTTATTGGTTAAATATAAAATTAGCGAGATTTCCAGCAATGAAGATATTCTGATAACTAAGTTAGTTTTTAAAAACTATGGTTCAATTGTTGATTCAGAAATAATAAACTTTCAATTAAAAAATAAAGCAAACCAAAGTATTTCCCAAACTAACGAAATGGTGAACGGAGAAATAACCTTTGAACTTGATAATTATTTGATTGGTGAAGATAGTTATGATTATTTTGAGGTTTATGGCGATGTGGTTAGTGGTGAGGGAAAAACAATTAAGCTACAATTATATGAAATCAAAGCTTATGGCAGTCAGAATAACTTTGGCTTGCCATCAGAAATATCTAATATCAGTGAAACAATAAGTGTAACTCGAGAAGAATTGAGTGTTATTGCCCTAGAAATAGAAAGTAATAGTAACGTTTTCAGCCAACAGACAGGAAGTATAATTGGTTTATTTGAAATTAGAAATAACAATCAAGATATAACACTAGAAGATATTCAGGTAAGCTTAACAAAAAGCTCTTTTACCCCCGACTTAACCGAAACAATTTATTTAATTGATTATGAGACAGGCAATGTTATTAGTTATTTAAATGGAAGCGGATTAAATAGCAGTTCAGTCGTTTTCGGAACAAATGAACTTGCATTGGATTCAAGAGATGAAATAACATTGGTTTTTGTCACTGAAATTTCTGAATCAGCTGATGATGGGGATACTTACAAAATTACTATTAATAGTGTAACTTATCGAGCATCTAATAATGAATATTATTCTGACGAGGTTAATGCTGCTGGCAAAACATTAGTAATTAGCAAATCTGATATATATATTTATGCCAACAACGAAGAGGAAGAATATAATTTCACTAACGGTGAAGAAAAAGTAAAAATTGCCAGTTTTATGATTGAATCTTCGGCTGGGGCAGATTCTGTGATCACCTCCTTGACCTTGGCTATGGGTAACACCTCTGGCTCAGTAACTTATACCAACGGTTTTAGTAATTTAAAAGTTTATCTCGGTTCTAAAAAAATAGGTGCTACTATCAAGCAACCTTATGGCGATAGTTTTTCTTTTGAAGGATTTTCCTACAAGTTAAAAGCGGAAAGAATAGTTGAGCTTAAGGTTTATGCTGATATTGATAGTAACTTGAAGGTTAGCGAAACTCAATTAAAAGTGGTAAATTTAGTTGCTAATGAGTATACCTCTGGCACAGCTTCTAACATTCATGGCTTAAATACTACTAGTCACACAGCTACTTTTGGCGAACTTAATGTTGAATTAAGTGTTCTGTCTGGCGGTAGTGTCTCTGCTGGTGAAGATGACAATTTGGTGTCTGTCTTTAGGGTGAGAAATACCGGTGATGAAATTATAAAATTAAAATATTTGACTCTTGAAACTTATAGTGACGCCTTTTCCCATAGTTTGGGCTATAGTGATTTGAAGATTGTTAGCAATGAAGACGAAAAGAAAATCGGCAAAAAAACAAATCCTGTCGCCGGGTCTAATAAAATCAGCATGGGTGGTTATAAGTTAGGTATAGGCGAATCAGCCAATTTCAGTATCTATGTTGATGCTGATCAAGACGTGCCGACATCTAGCTTTCAGGCTTATTTCAGTGAATTAGAAATTCAGGGTAAAAGTTCAAAGATTAAATTTACTTTATCCATTGGGCAATCTCAGAATGTTGAAGTTGCCGGTGGTGTTAGTAGCTATGTTGTTGATAACGAAGATGAATATAATACTACTAGCGATAATGATATTATTGATGACAGCCTTGAATTTATTTGGCCGGTTGATGGTGATATAACCTATGGCTTTCACGATCCTGATTATCCTTATGCTGATTATTTTGAACATTCGGGTATTGATATTGAAGTTGATCAAGGCACGGAACTAGCAGTAGTTGCTGACGGCGTAGTAATAAGCGCTTATGATGGTGGTGATTACAGCTATAGTTACATTACAATCAAACATAGTGATAGCTTAAAAACTTCCTATGGTCATGTGTCAGCTATTTATGTTGAAGTTGGCGAACAAGTTATTCAAGGACAAATAATCGGTCTTACTGGCGGTGAACCAGGTACTCCTGGCGCTGGCACATATTCTAATGGACCGCATTTACATTTTGAGGTGCTCTTGAATAATGTAGCGGTTGACCCAGAAGACTATTTAGATTAATCAAGCTCATATATTTTAAAAAAGACTTTAGTAATTCACTAAGGTCTTTTTTCTTGCCCAAAATTAGATAATAGATTAAAATTAAACTATGAAAAAAATATTTCTACACAACACTTTGACGCGAAAGAAAGAAGAATTAAAACCGCTTCAAAAAGGTCAAATTACTTTTTATCATTGCGGGCCGACTGTTTATTGGACTCAGCATATCGGTAATTTACGGGGCATGTTTTGCGCTGATATTGTTGTGCGAACCCTGAAGTATTTTGGTTATAAAGTTACGCATGTAAAAAATTATACTGATGTCGGACATCTTACTTCTGATGAAGATGAAGGAGAAGACAAAATGGAAAAAGCAGCCAAAAGAGATAATCTTTTGCCCGAAAAAATAGCTGAAAAATATATAAAAATTTTTGAAGAAGATCTTGTCCAATTAAATATTTTACCAGCAGACCACAAGCCGAGAGCAACAGAATGCATAGAAGAAATAAAAAGTATGATAGAAACTCTTATGGACAAAGACTTTGCTTATGCAACTGAGTTAGCAATTTATTTTGATGTTTCTAAAGCGAAAAATTATAATCAATTATCCGGTCAGAATTTTGATAAAAATATCAGCGGGGCTGGCAAGGCCGAGGTGTCGGATCCGAAAAAAAAGCATCCAGCTGATTTTGCCGTTTGGTTTTTTAAAGCCGGTAATCATAAAAACGCCTTGCAGCACTGGCCCTCACCTTCACCCCTGCCTCCGGATTCGTCATTAGAAGAGCATGGTGATGGCTTTCCTGGTTGGCACATTGAGTGCTCGGCTATGAGTAAAAAATATTTAGGTGATACTATTGATATTCATATGGGCGGAGTTGAACATATCTCTGTTCATCATACTAATGAGATCGCTCAGTCAGAATCGGCTAATGATGTTAAATTCGTAAATTATTGGCTACATAATGAGCATTTATTGGTAAATGGTGGCAAAATGGCTAAATCTGAAGGTACAAGCTATAGTTTGTCAGAAATTAAAGACAAGGGTTTTTCGCCGATAGCCTTGAGGTATTTCTTTTTACAAGCTCAATATAGGTCTAAACAAAACTTTACTTGGGAAGCGCTTAAAGGTGCAAAAAATGGATTGGAGCATTTACAGAATCAGATTAGAGAACTGGGCAATAAAAAAGGTGTCGTCAATGATGAATTCAAAAATAATTTTCTAGAGGTTATAGGCGACGATCTGAATACTCCACAAGCTTTAGCGGTTCTGCAGGAATTATTAAAATCAGATATTTCCAAAGAAGATAAGTTGGCAACAGCGTTGGATTTTGACAAAATTTTTAGTTTGAATTTGAATAAATCAGCAGAAAGTGAAGAATTGCCTAAAGAAATTCAAAGATTAGTTAAATCAAGACAAGAAGCTAGAGATAAAAAAGAATGGAAAGAAGCAGATAGGGTAAGACGGGAGATTGGAGCCGAGGGCTATGTTGTCGAAGATACGGCGGAAGGTCAGAGGGTTTATAAAAAATAAAATCAAGAGGAAAAGATTAATGTTTGTTGTTTATTTGTTTCCTCTTTTTTATTTTTTGAAGTATGATTAAATTATGAAAAAAAGTCAATATTTCTGGAAAAAACTAAATAAACCCATGTATGCCTTGGCGCCGATGGCTGGAATTACTGATTCAGCTTTTCGACAAATGTGTAAAAAATTCGGCGTTGATATTGTTTATAGTGAGATGGCTAGTGTTATCGCCCTGATCTATAATCCGAAAAAAACATTAGAGATGCTTAAATTCTCAAAAGTTGAACGACCATATATCGTTCAGTTATTCGGTAGTGAACCAAAGCACTTTGTTCAAGCGACGAAGTTAATTCAAAACAAGATTAAATCAGACGGAATTGATATTAATTTTGGCTGTCCAGTAAAAAAAGTTGCTAAACAGGGCGCAGGCGCGGTTTTGATGAATAACTTAAAATTAGCTAGGGAAATTATAAAAAGTGTTGTGGATAATACAAACTTGCCTGTTTCAATTAAGATTAGAAGTAAAGTCGGCAATATTGATGCCTTAAAATTTTTAGAAGGCGTAAAAAATTTAGACATCCAAGCCGTGATGATACATGGGCGGACGTTAGCGCAAGGCCATTCTGGTTCGGTTGATTGCGGAATTATAAAAAAAGCCCGTAACTATTTTGACGGGATAATTTTAGCTAATGGTGGCGTAAGAGATTATGAAAGCGCACAAAAGCTTTTGGATGAGACTAGAGCTGATGGTCTAAGTATTGGCCAGGGCACTTTAGGTCAACCGTAGATTTTTAAGGCAATCCGAACCGGTCAAGACATCAATAGAAGTCTTTATGCGATTAAAAAAATAATCTTAGAGCATGCAAAATTGGTAGAAAAAATAAAGGGCGAACAGGGGATTATTGAAATGCGCAAGCATCTATGTTGGTATGTCCAAGGATTTTCAGGAGCAAGGAAAATGCGAGCAGAACTGATTAAAGCGAACAATATTAGCGATATAAAAAAAGTTTTTTAAAAAAATTAAAAATTTTATACTTCTACAACCATTTTTTCTTCTTGAATAAAAGTAACATTCCAAAACAGCCAACTAACATAATGCCAATTATTACCCAAAAACCAAGGGGATGATTGACGAACGGCATACCATTCATAGTGTTCATGCCAAAGATAGCGGCTAGTAATGTCAGAGGAAAAACAATAACGGAAAAAATTGTTAAGGTTTTCATAATGTCGCTCAAACGATAATTCAAAAGTGATTCATTAGTGTTATTCAAAACTTCAATCATTTCTTTTTGATTTTCTAAATTTTCCCAAATTCTTTTTGACTTTTCCAATAGTCGATTATAATAGTTTTTTATTTTTACTGAGGGAACCAATCCGCTTTCCATTTCTGCTAATTTCTTCATTATGTTTTTGTGGTTCTGCATAATTTTACGGTAATTGATAATATTATGACGAAGCGACAGAATATTTGATACTGCTTTTTTTTGTTTCTGGGCAAAAATAATTTCTTCCACATTGTTTATGGCAATACTATTTTTATCAAGTAAACGAAAACAGTCATCCATTAATTTTTCCAAAATTTCATACAAAAGAATTGCCGATGATTCAAATTCGTACGCCAAAACCGAACCACTGTCTTTTTTGCAGATATTAAAAAAATCATTTAAAGCAATCAGATTATTGTTATGGATCGTTATTAGATAACCATGCCCAATAAAAAATTCTATTTCTGCCGCAACAATAGTCTCATTTTTAAAAATTGGAAAATGGAGGATTATAAAAAGATAATCTTTTTCTTGTCTTATGGTCGGTCTCTGCGCTTGCGCTTTTGCCAATGATGCGTGTAGATACTGAATGTCAAATTTATATTTTTTTCGTAAATAAGCAATCTCCTGTTTGCTGGCATTATTTATATTCAACCAGACCAATTTGTCATTTGGAGTTTTTGGATTATCAATAGTAGCTTCTTGGATGTTTTTGGAAATTTGTTTATAACTTAGCATATAAGGTTAGTTTAAAAATTTATAGATTTATTATAACATAAATTTTAAATTTATGTTATAATAGTGGTAGATAAATAATAATTTTATAAATAAAATCGGTATGACGGAAAAACAAAATGCTATAGAAAATATTAAATCGGTTGGCGAGACAAAAGAAAACATTGAATCCGAAGATAACATCGAAAAACAGATTGAGCGTGGCAGAGAAAAAGTTTTAGATATAATAAAAGAAAAAAGAGAGACTGTAAACGATAGTATTTCCCAAACTTCAGTTGCTCAGGCTATTGGTGGGCAGGCTACCGAGCAAAAACAACAGACTAAAAAAATCGAGTGTGTTCTAGAGGATAGATTAGATGAAATATACTTGAAGATGCCTGAAAGTATGAAACATAAATTTAAGTACGAAGGCGAAAAAACAGCAGCAAAAATAAACCAACTGTTGAATAAAACAAAAATAAATATAAAAAAAATAGTTAACCTAATAAGAAAATGGCTTTTAATCATTCCCGGAGTTAATGTTTTTTTTCTGGAGCAGGAAGCAAAAATAAAAGCTGACGAAATAGTCAAAATAAAATTAGAGAATTAATAGTATGGACAATTACGAATTTCTTGAGGAACAATCGACAAATTATAATTTTGACCTAGCTATCTTTATAGACAGTTGGCTTATTTATTTATTGTTAATCCTGGGATTGGTAATTTTATTCTTACTAATTAAAAAAATTTTTCAATCTTTTGTTTATAATTCAAAACATCATGATCATATAATTTATTTGATTCGTATTCCAAAAGAAAAACCCGGACAAAAAGAGACCGAATCTCAAAATACTTTACAGAATTTGCGAGAAGAAATATCCAGAGGAGAGACAATTTTTCAGGCTATCGGAGGCCTGAAACCGCAAAAATGGCATAGCCAAATGTCTTGGCTATTTGGTCGAAATGATCATTTTTCTTTTGAAATAGTAGCTAATGATAAAATAATTTCATTTTATGCCACTGCGCCGAGGCATATGGGGAGATATTTAGAACAACAAATTCAAGCTCATTATCCAGAAGCAGTGATGGAAGAAGTTGAAGATTATAATATTTTTAGCCCCCAAGGTGAAATAGTTGCAGGCTATTTAAAAACTACTAGAAATTTAATTTTTCCATTAAAGACATACAATAAACTCGAGACCGATCCGCTAAACACATTGATTAATGTGATGTCAAAACTGGATCAAGACGAAGGAATCTCGGTACAATATGTCACCAGAAGTGCCAAGGCTAGCTGGCACAAGAAATCTACTGCCGTAGCTCGAGAGGTGAATCAAGGCAAAAAAATCTCTGAAGTATTGAATACTGGTATAATCAGTCAGATTTTTCAAGGTCTTTCAGATATTGTAAAATCAGCAAAACCACCTGTGTCAAACGAAGACAACCAAGAAAAACTATACAAAATGACTGATATGGAGCAGGAGGTAATGAAACTAGTTGAAGAAAAAAACAGTAAGGCCGGTTTAGACACAAATATCAGAATAATCGTTAGCGCAAAAAATAAAGCCAGAGCTAGGTCATGTTTAAACGACATGATAAGCGCTTTTAGTCAGTATAATTATTATGAATACGGCAATATCTTGAAAGGTAGAAGCGCCTTCTATAATAAACTTAAAGAAAAACTTATAGTAAAAGATTTTATTTATCGAAGATTCAAACCAAACATAAGCATACTGCTGAACACCGAAGAACTGGTTAGTTTGTTTCACCTACCTTTAAGTGGTACTGAGACTCCAAATATTTTATGGCTGTTTGCTAAATACGCTGCCGCACCAGCCAATCTGCCCGAGGAAGGTATTTTACTTGGTGAAAATAATTATCGTGGAGTAGCAAAAAAAATTAAAATCAAAAGAGAAGACAGGAGAAGGCATACCTATATTATTGGTAAATCTGGTGTTGGTAAATCTGTCTTACTCGCTTCAATGGCGATACAGGACATAATTAATGGCGAGGGAGTTTGCGTAGTTGACCCGCACGGAGATCTTATCGCCGATATCATGGCAAAAATACCATCTGAACGTGCTGAAGATGTGATTTTGTTTGCACCATCGGACATGACTAGACCATTAGCCCTAAATCTGCTTGAATATGACCCTAAATATCCAGAACAAAAAACTTTTGTTATTAATGAAATGATTAATATCTTTGATAAGCTGTATGACTTGAAACAAACTGGCGGACCGATTTTCGAGCAATATATAAGAAATGCTATGTTGCTAATTATGTCTCACTCGGAGTCGGGCTCAACTTTGATGGAGATACCAAAAGTATTGGCTGATCCTGAATTTAGAAAAATGAAACTGGATAAATGTTCAGACCCGACTGTCGTTGATTTTTGGCGAAAAGAAGCAGAAAAAGCTGGTGGCGACGCAGCATTAGCTAATGTAGTACCTTACGTGACGTCAAAATTAACCCAATTTATTTCCAATGATACAATGAGACCGATTATCGCCCAACAAAAAAGCTCTTTTAATTTACGTGACGTTATGGACAATAAGAAGATATTATTGGTTGATTTGTCCAAAGGTTTAATCGGTGAAATGAATTCACATCTTCTAGGTATGATTATAGTTGGCAAGATTTTAATGGCCGCCCTTTCCCGAGCTGACGCACCAAAAGAACAAAGAAAAGATTTTTATTTATATATTGATGAATTTCAAAATTTCACAACCGATTCAATCTGTTCAATTTTATCTGAAGCTAGAAAATACAATTTGAATTTAATTATCGCTCATCAATACCTCGGGCAATTAGTAAAAAACCAAGACTCCTCAATTCGAGATGCTGTTTTTGGTAATGTCGGCACATGGATTAGTTTCAAAATTGGTTCTGAAGATGCAGAGACTATGTCCAAGGAATTTGCGCCAGTGTTTAATGAATATGATTTAATTAATATAGAAAAATATACAGCTTATGTTAAATTGCTAGTTGATAATTCAGCCACTCGTCCTTTTTCCATGATGACTACTTGGCCTTTACCAGGAATAAATAATCCAGGAGTGGTTGAAAAAATAAAACAATTAAGTCGACTAAAATATGGTCAGGATCGCAATATAGTTGAAGCAGAAATAATGAAACGAGCGAAACTGACTACGGGGTTTACAAAAGAATGAAAATGGGGTAGAATAAAACAACAAAAATAAGCTTTAAAATAAAAAATATGTTTAATAAAAACAAAAAAAATGATGAGGATTTTTTAGATGAGCAGGATTTACTAGAAGACAACGAAGAAGAAATAAAAAATCAAGACAAAAACGAAGAAACAATCAGTATATCAAAATCAAAAATGATATTAGTTAAAAAATTATTAGCCAATATCAAAGAAAATAATGATCGGCTAATGCAGGTTTTATCCGGTTTTATTACTAGCGAAGATGAACTAAGTATTAACATAAGTCAGCTCAGCGAAGACGGATTTGATGAAGATAGTGCCTTGACTGGTGAAGCCAAAATAATTGAAGGCGTGTTTGATGGCGAAAACATGATTGGACCTGACGGTAAACAATACAGTGTACCAGCTAATTATGCTTCTAAGTCAAAGCTGGTTGAAGGCGATATTTTAAAATTAACTATCACTGGCAAAGGAACTTTTGTCTATAAACAAATTGGTCCGATTGAACGTTCCAGGGTAGTAGCTATATTGGAAAAAACTGTAGACAATGAGTTTTTTGCAATCGCTGACGGGAATAAATGGCGTTTACTTACTGCTAGTGTTACTTATTTTCGAGGAGAATCGGGCGATGAAGCAGTAATTTTGGTTCCAAAAAATGGTGAATCAAAGTGGGCAGCAGTAGAAAATATTGTAAAAAATCTTTAAGCAAAAATAAAAACATTAGAAATAGATCGAGCCAAAACGGCTTGATTTATTTTAGTTTGATGGTAAGATGAGTTAGTAAATAAAAGCTAAATAAAAATCCGTAGTGCTAATAATTTATGGCAACATTATATAGAAAATATCGACCACAAAATTTTGAAGAAGTGGTTGGTCAAAATCATATTAAATTAACATTGCAGCAAGAAATTATTTCAGGCAAAACTGCTCATGCCTATATTTTTTGCGGACCAAGAGCGGTCGGCAAAACGACTTTAGCGCGAGTTTTTGCCAAAGCAATTAATTGTACGCAGAAAAAAGAAAATTCAGCTGACCCGTGTAATAAATGTAAAACTTGCATTGACATAACCGCGGGCAAAGCTCTTGATATTATTGAAATTGACGCTGCTAGTCATACTGGCGTAGAAAACGTTCGGGAAAATATAATCGCTAATGCGTTAGTGATTCCAACTAGCTATAAATACAAAGTGTTTATTATTGATGAGGTTCACATGCTATCTGCTTCTGCTTTTAATGCTCTGTTGAAAATAATTGAAGAACCGCCGAAATATGTTGTGTTTATATTATGTACAACCGAAATACATAAAGTGTCGACGACAATCATATCCAGATGTCAAAGATTTGATTTCAAAAAAATTAATACGTCAGACATGCTAAAAAAGTTGTCTTATGTCGTGAAAAATGAAAAAATAATTGTTAGCAAAGAAATTTTGGAATCTATTGCCAGACAGGCTGAAGGACATATGCGCGATGCCGAAAGCATGCTTGGGCAAATTATGGCTATTGGTGAAAAAGAAATTACTCAAGAAGAAGCAGATTTAGTTATACCAAGAAACGATTTAAACGAAGTTTTGAATCTCTTGTCTTATTTGGCGAAAAAAGACGCGGCAAATGCTATTCGTTTAATCAATAAACTGATTGGCGAAGGCGTAAATTTTAAAACATTTTTAAATGATTGTATCGAATTTTTCCGAAAACTTCTTTTGATAAAAATTAGCCCAAGTTTATCGACTCAATTTACTAATGAATATGGCGAAGCGTTAGAAATAAGAATCAACGAATCAGCAAAGCTATTTTCTTTGGAACAGATTATTGATTATACAGAAAAATTTATTTTGGCCAAAAGTAGCCTGAAAGATTATTTTATCGAACAATTGCCGATAGAATTAGTTATCGCTGAAATATGTTCATCACAATCAACTGTCAATTTTATACCAAAAGTTGCTGAAACCAAGACACCTAATGATACGCCAATTATCAATAAAATGCCTATAAATAAACCTGTTGATAATTTTGTTAATACTGATAATGAAGTGAATTTGTCAATTGAACAAATCATGGCCAAGTGGAATGAAGTTTTAGCCAAAATAAAACAGCACAACCACTCCTTGTCATTTATACTGCGTGTCTGTCAACCGAGAAATATTTCTGGCAATCAATTAAATATCGCTTTCAAATACAAATTTCACAAAGAGAGAGTTGGTGAAGTGAATATAAAAAATATAGTTGAGCAGGTGATTGCTCAAGTTTACGGCGTGCAAATTATGATTAATCCGATAGTCGACGAAACTATTGAAGTAGCTTCCAATAAATTGGTTAGCGATGAGCCGGCTAATTTAAACTCTGAAGTAGCGGTAACAGAGAAAAACATAAAAAAAGAAGATGAGGCTAACCAAGGAACAATAGATAATTTACTCAAAACTTTTGGCGGGAAAGTGGTCTAATGACTATGACAAATAAAAAACCAAAAATTGGTATAGCTTTGGGTGGTGGTGGCGCACGAGGAGTTGCTCACATTGGAATACTAAAAGCTCTACACGGTGCTGAAATTGATGTTGATTTTATCGTCGGTACTAGTAGCGGAGCGATGGCTGGCGCTTGTTATGCACTAGGTATGAGTTTTACTGACATGGAAGCTATTTTCATAGGTTACAGCAAAACAAAAGCGATAAAAAAATTGATGGACATTGCCAATCCTAAACGTTCGCTCATGAAGGGCAAAAAGGTACAAAAATATTTAGAAGAATTATTCAATGATAAACAATTCTCTGATACAAAAATCCCACTTTATATCGTGGCTACGAATTTATCAGATGGTAGCGAAGTTATTCTGAACCAAGGTAGTGTTAGAGAGGCTGTTAGAGCCAGCATGAGTGTACCAGGAATTTTTCCACCAGTAGAATGGAATGGGACATATCTAATAGACGGCGGAGTCGTCAATCCAACACCAGTTGATAAAGTAAAAGAGTTTGGCGCTGACATTATTATCGGTGTAGATTTGATACCAAAAAGAAATCTTAATATAACAGAGAAGCCAACTGTTATCACAACGCTTTTACAAGCGTATGATATTATTAGGACACAGGCAGTTAAATATAATGTTGACAAAGTAAATGGTTCAGCCATTATTATTAGACCGGAAATGGGTGGGATAATTGAAAGTTTTAAGTTCTACGGTATGGAAAGATTTTTTGATATCGGTAAGAAAGCAGCAGAGGAAAAAATTCCAGAGATTAAAAAAAGAATAGAGGAATACAGTAAAAAGTCAGAAAGTTTATAAAGTTAGAAAGTTTTATTTTATGTATTCCGGGGTCGTCTAATGGTAGGACAGCTGGTTCTGGTCCAGCTGATCGGGGTTCGAATCCCTGCCCCGGAGCCATTGTGCACGAACAGAAGTGAGAGCTTCTGTTTTTGCTTTATTTAAAGGTATTTTGTTTAGTTCTAACCCTACGTATTCTTTCTCTAAAGCAGAATAGTTATTTTTGATTGGCACAAACCATTCATTCGGCTCAATAAGGAGTTTTTCGTCTTTAATTATCGGCGTTTTTCCTAACGCTAATAATATTTCTTTTTTCAGTTCTAACCCTGCTTCTCCTTCCGTAGTTATAAATGCCTTGCGAGCGTAAGTTGCGAAGTTGAAAGTTTTTTCAGTTAGTTCCAGCCATTTATCAGCTCGTGTTTCCGTTTCTCGCAAGTTTTCCTTGAGCTGGGAGGTTTTAACTTGAAGTGCATTTTTTTCTTTAATAAAAGTTTCGTCGTCAATAAGTTGGCGATATCTCATTTTAGTAAGTTCATCTAATTCTTTTTGCGTTTCAGTTAAAGTTTTGTGTTGCATTTCGTAAATCTTTGATCTGTCGTCAATCTCGGTATCATTCTTTTTATTCAAGCCTTCCAGCGCCCATTCTAAAAACTCTGGCAAAATAGTATATTTTTCTATTTCTTTCTCAATAGATAACTCTAAATCTTCAACTGGAATATTCTTTTTTTGATCGCATTTAATCTTTGTTGTTTTTCTTGTGCAATGATAATAAGTATATTCTTTTACTTCCCCAGTTGTTTTCAAGATTTTCTTTTTTGTTTCGGCAGTATAAAGACAACCGCAAACACCGCAACGAATTGAACCGGTAAAAGCAAACTCGTGGTGCTTTGGTCTTGGTTTGCCTTTTCTGCCAAGAAGTATTTGTGCTCGGTCATATTCTTCAAGAGTAATCATTCGTTCGTGTTTTCCTTCATATTGAACTCCGCCACTTTCAATAATGCCGGCGTAAAACAAGCTTGTAAAGATTTTATAAATACCACTTCGTGATAATTCACCACCACCGATACGCTTAAACTTTCTTGTCCTAAACCCCCATTCCTTATTTGCTTTATCTAAAATCTTTGGTGGTGTGTAGTTGCCGGTTAGCATTAAGTCCCACATTTTTCTAACAACATTAAAACGCTCCGGATCGCTTATAATAGTTTTATTTTCCTTGTCGTTAAGATAGCCAAGCGGTGCTATACCGGTTTGCCAGCCCTTTTCTATCTTGGAAAGCATACCTCGTTTAGTATTTTTGCTTAAATCAAGAATGTATTGGTTGGCCACGCCACTTTCAACACTAAAAAGTAAAACATTATCCTCTGGGAGATATTGTCTGTCTATGGTCTGAATTGATTTAAGAACCCCTCTTTGTAAAAGCCAGCTTAATCTACCGCTATCAATAGGATTACGAGAAAGTCGGTTTATTTGCCAGCATAAAATACCGTCTGCCTCTCCGTTTTCAATTCTTTGTATGACCTCATCAAAAATCGGCCGATTGTTTGGTTTCTTGGCTGACTTCGCCTCAACGTAGATTTTTTTAATATCCAAACCTAAATCATTGGCTAATTTTTTCAGCCGATTTGTTTGATCGTCAATGGACTGCACTTGTCGGTCTTCGCTTTCTGATGATTTTCTGGCGTAAAGAAAGTATTTAATTTTAGTTGTTGGTTGGTTCATAAACTTAAAGGAGCGGCTACCGTTGCCTAATTACACTTTCCCGAAGGATTGCTTCATTAGAATAGCCGCCCCTTTAAGGCAACGAAGCAATAATAAAACTTCGGGTTTAATTGTAATATAGGCAACGTTATTATTATAACACTTATGGAATATTTTTAATATAATTTTATTTTTTATTAAGGGTTTGTTCAATTTTTGAAACTCGTTCTTCTAGGTCAACAATTTCAAAGGCTTTAATTAAATGACCGGATAAATATCCTATACAATTTGCAATTTTTACTTCAACCAACCCGCCTCTTATTTCATTTATAGTTGTCGCCAATAAATCAACAACGTCTTTTGATTGATTGAGAGTAACTGACGGGAGAAAGCTGTGGTTTTTCTTTGACATTTTTCCACCCTTGATGACCGCTGCTCTCTTTTGCTCTTTCATATCAGGATTATGTGTAAAACAAAACTTACTGTTTTTCATTGCATTGGCAGAACATTGTTTTTTATCAATTTTTATATATTCACACCTCATACTTTTTTAAAAAACTTATATGCCTTTATAATTTTGTCGTATTGTTCGGCAATCTCATCTTTAAGTTCTTGGGATTTTTCGTGATTTATCTCCCATTCTTTTTGCTTCCCTAATAAAACAAGCATTTCAGAGTGTGTTTTATCGGTTTGGTCTAACATCTCAAACATTGTCGGGTTGTCTATAAATAGTTCCTTATATTCGCGCATTGTATTTTCTCCATTCATTCGCTTATAAATAACAAGACGCAATTTTAAGGCAGTATTTGCCAATTGGACATTTGAAAGCTCCCTTAAAGGACGATCATTTGTAGGAATACTTTTTTCTATTTTTATAATTCTTGATTTAATCATAAGCGTAAGTTATGGGTATATACTCTTTTTATTTTAATCGCCAACCAAGTTTATCTGATAATTCTTTTCTTATTTTTTTAAGCATTTTCTTGTTATCATTACATTTATTAACCTTAATCTCTTTATTATCCTTACAGTCAATGTCATTTACTTGGTTTTTGAAATCTCGTTTACTCGGTTTTGAAATATGGCTTACTTGGTTTTCCAAGTCAATGTCGTTTATTTGGTCGTTTTTCGGAAGCCACTCTGATTTGTCTAATAGCGTATAAAAATTGTTTTTCCACCGTCCTTTTTTATCCTTCTGTTTATCCCGTCTGATAATTTTATATTTTTCTAATTTGGCTAATGCTTTAATCACTGATGGCCGAGAAATATTATGTTGTTTGGCTATTCTTTCTATGGAAGGAAAACAAGTTTGATTATGAAAATTAGCGTGTCGGCTCAACGAATTGTAGACAGCAGTGGCATATACACTGCAAAGTCGTGCATACCCATTCAAATAAGCGTCATCAACAAAATACTTTTCCTTTTTCCGCATATCTCTGATTTTAAATTGCTCTGTCATAGATTTTTTTATAGATTATCAGTTTCCCGTCTGCGTTTTTGAAGTCGGCGGTTTTCTTCCTCTGTCATCGGTCTATAAATCAGCTCAATCAATCTGATAAGTTTCGCGCCCTGCTCATACGCTTCTTCACGACTAATTCTCCTGCCGAAGCGTTTTTTATAGAGGATCTGGTATTTAGTTATTTGTTTATTGGATAGCATAAAAGCAAGTCGCATATTTGCGATCCTGCATTTAGCCCAAATAAAAAACCCGGTAATCAAGTGCTAAACAGGACGCAAAACGTCTTATTTAACGCTCAATTATCGGGCTTCCAACTTTTACGTTGGCCTCACCATTTCTGGCGGAAAAACACAATCTCCGAAAATTAAGTTCAGATCTTATTTATATTGCATCTATCGGTGAATATAGACAAGAAAAGATTTATTAAATTATTAATCTACTTTTATTTTATCAAATCCTTAAAACTATGTCAATAATAAGCGAGTGTATAAGTTAAAATAAGCTAAAACCCTTTTGACTTATTGACTTTTTGAGAGTATTATAAATAATAATTACTCAATAAATAGCCCATATTTATAAGTTTGTTAAAAATTATGAGAACAAAAGAAATAACTAAAAATCAAGCGAACGGACATTTTGAAACTCAACTTTTTAAGGCCGCTGACAAACTCCGAAAAAATATAGACGCAGCCGAGTATAAGCATATTGTTCTTGGTCTTATTTTTTTGAAATACATTTCAGACGCTTTTGAGGTTCTCCATAAAAAGCTATTAGCCGGTGAAGGTGAATATGCTAACGCAGATCCGGAGGACGAAGACGAATATAAAGCAGAGAATGTTTTTTATGTTCCAAGTGAAGCAAGGTGGGATTTTTTACATTCACGATCAAAGCTTCCAAGTATAGGTAAGGATTTGGATAATGCAATGGAAGCCATAGAAAAAGAAAATCCAACTCTCAAAAACATATTGCCAAAAGAATATGCAAAACCAAATCTAGATAAGCAATCTCTCGGAGAGCTTATAGATCTTATTGGAGACATTGCTCTTGGTGAGGAAGGAGAAAAATCACGAGATCTTATTGGACGTGTTTACGAATATTTTCTGGGTGAGTTCGCTTCTCTTGAAGGAAAGAAAGGGGGACAGTTTTATACTCCACGAAGTATTGTTGAATTAATGGTGGAAATGATAGAACCACTTTCTGGACGTATATATGATCCCGCCTGCGGTTCAGGAGGTATGTTTGTTATTTCAGAGAAGTTTGTCTTAGCGCACCGTGGACGACTGGAAGACATTTCTATTTACGGACAGGAGAGTAATCACACTACTTATCGTTTATGCCGAATGAACCTTGCACTCCGAGGCATAGACGGCTCACAGGTGGCTTGGAATAGCGAAGGATCATTCTTAAAGGACGCGCACCCAGATCTTAAAGCTGATTATGTTTTAGCCAATCCGCCTTTTAATCAGAGCGACTGGGGTTGGGATATTTTAAAAAGAGATGCGAGATGGAAATATGGGTTACCACCAAGCGGTAACGCCAACTTCGCTTGGATGCAACATATGATTTATCACCTCTCACCAAAAGGTGTAATGGCGACCGTTCTTTCCAACGGTTCTTTATCTTCCAATCAAAGTGGTGAAGGAGAAGTTAGGCAGAACCTTGTAAGTGAAGATTTAGTTGACTGTATTGTGGCACTGCCAAAACAACTTTTCTACAATACTGGCATTCCTGCTTGCCTTTGGTTTATCTCTCGTAAGCGCATTGGTAATGGCGACAGGAAACGCACGGGAGAAATCTTATTTATAGATGCTTCGGAGACGGGTTTTATGGCAGATCGCACTCACCGTGAGTTTACGAAAGAGGATATTGCTACAATCGCAAATACTTATCACGAGTGGAGAAAAAAAGATGGCAAGTATAAAGACATAAAAGGTTTCTCCAAATCCGCTAATGTGAAAGAGGTGCAGAAGCAAGGCTACGTGCTTACCCCGGGGCGATACGTCGGTATAACTGACGGAGAAAAAGATAGTGAACCATTTGAAGAAAAAATGAAACGTCTTACCTCTACCCTTAAAGAACAGATAGCGGAGGAGGGAAAAATGAATGCGGAAATTAAAAAACAATTAAAAAAAGTTGGATTTGATATATGATTAAGTATTCCAAGTATAGCGACATAGAGGCAGTTATAGTAAAGGCAGAAAAAGATCTACTTGGCATTGAAGGACAATATCAAGATTGTTTAAATAAACATACAGTGCCAGACAGTTTGTTTGTTGATGTAAAGAGCTGTATTGGAAATATACGTTCAGCACTGGATTATTTATGGTGTAAAGTTCCAAATGTTAAAAATAACGCCCACTTTCCAATTTCCAATAGCGAAAAGGATTTTGTAAAAAAAGTTGAAGGCATAGATAAAATCTTTTGTGATGTATGTGAACTGTGCACACGGAAAAGGGATTAAATTTATAAGAGAAGAATTGAAATTTTTT
>CAZKKV010000003.1:21219-41582 GCA_964553705.1 uncultured Gammaproteobacteria bacterium | reverse complement strand
TGGGGAACATTAAAAAACAAAAGTAATCTCAAAAAATTTATTACTACGTTTTATTAATCCCAAAATAATATTGGGAAATTTTTTATAAAAAATCTAATATAAAAAAATTATATTATATGACAACATTTAAAGAACTTGGATTGAATTCTGAAATAACAGAGAGTATTAGCGAAATGGGATTTATTGAGCCTTCACCTGTTCAAGAAAAGGTTATTCCGTTTATATTAAAATCAAAAAAAGACTTAATCGCTTTGGCACAGACCGGAACAGGCAAGACTGCTGCCTATGGTCTCCCAATTTTGAATCAAATAAAAGCAAAAGAGAGGTATTTACAAGCAATAGTCCTTTGCCCGACAAGAGAACTATGTATTCAGCTCTCAGTAGACATAAAAAAATTTGCTAAACATTCAAAGGGAATCGTAGTTACTGCGGTTTACGGCGGAGAGAGGATTGATTTACAAATTAGACCGATAAAAAGCGGGACTGACATTGTCGTGGGCACACCGGGTCGTGTTCATGATTTGATTAGAAGAAATGTTTTGAAACTTCAGTCTATTAAGTGGCTAGTTCTAGATGAGGCTGATGAAATGCTAGACATGGGGTTTAAGGATGATTTAGATGTCATTTTGGGTCAAACTTCAAAAACTAGACAGACCTTACTTTTTTCAGCGACCATGTCAAAAAGTGTTAGCTCTATTGCAAAACAATACATGACTGACGCTGAAGAAATAAGTATCGGAGAAAAAAATATTGGAGCAAAAAACGTAACTCATGAGTATTACATAGTTCAAGCTAGAGACCGCTTTGAGGCTTTGAAAAGAATTTTGGATTCTTTACCTGGGGTTTACGGTATTCTTTTTTGTCGGACTAGACATGAGACTCAAACAGTGGCTAGTAAGTTAAAACAAGCTAATTATGACACAGAAGCTCTGCATGGTGATATTTCGCAAAGTATACGAACAAAAATCATGGATAGGTTCAAAAAGAAACAGATTCGTTTGTTGGTTGCTACAGATGTGGCGGCTAGAGGCATTGACGTAAATAATCTTTCGCATGTTATAAATTACAATTTACCCGACCATGATGAATCATACACTCATCGAAGTGGTCGAACTGGCAGAGCCAAGAACAGCGGTATTTCCGTTTCTATTTTGGGACAGAAAGAAGTTAGCAGAATTAAAAAGTTAGAAAATATGATTGGTAAAAAGTTTGAGTATAAAAAAGTTCCAAACGGAAAAGAAATTTGTCTAAAACAAATTGATAATTTTATTGAAGAGGTGGAAAAAGTAGATATCAATGACAGTAGCAATGAACAGCATTTTCTAGAAATCATTGAAAGACTAAAAAAAATCAATAAAGAAGACTTAATAAAACATTTTATTACCCATAAACTTGGCTACCTAATGGATGCTTACAAAAATAGCCATGATTTAAATGCCAAAGCCTTTGCAACTCGTACAATCAGAGATGATGGAGATGGCGTTAGTCTAAAAATTAATTTTGGCAGAAAACACGGCTTTGATATTAAAAAACTTTTTTCATTGATTAATTCTAATAAAAATTTAAAGGGGATTGAAATTGGACGAATAGGTCTGATGCCAGAATATTCAATTTTTTCAGTTGATAAACAAAGCGCTGATAGAGTAAAAAGACATTTACAAGGAACTAGTTATAGAGGTCAGAAAGTTGATATAAGTGAGAGTAGTGAAAAAACCAGTTATCAGGGAAAAAGAGAAGGTGGATCAGGCAGACCAGATAGATCAAGAAAAGCGGGCAGACCGAATAGAATGGGCGACAAGAGAAAAAAAAGAGTATTTAGAAAAAGCAGATAGTTTATTTCTTCATATTAGCAATAAAAAATCTCGGTTTTTACCGAGGTTTTTTATTTCCTGATTTTAGTTAAAAATATTAATCTTTGATATAATAAAAATATGAAAAAACTATTAAGCATCGTTAATGATAACGATGAAGTAATTGACGAAAAACCAAGAGAAGAAATCCATAAAAAGGGGATGCTTCATCGTGAAATAAATATTTATTTTGTTACTCCAAATGGAGAAATATTCTTTCAACATCGAGCTAAAGACAAAGATACTTTCCCAGATTTATTAGACGCTACTGTCGGTGGGCATGTTGAAATCGGTCATAGTTATAAAGAAACCGCCGTCAAAGAAACAGAAGAAGAAACAGGTGTAAAAATTAACTATGCTGATTTAATTTTTATTAATAAAATCAAAAAATATTCAGAAGACAAAATTACTAAAACAGTTAATAACGCTATCAACTCCCATTATGTCTATATTTATAGAGGTAAAATAAATGATTTAAGAGTGGAAGCAGGCAAAGCCTTGGGTTTTGAAGTCTGGTCAATTGAAAAAGTATTAAACATAGACAATAATGACCGAGTTAGATTTATACCTAGTATTTTAGAATTTGCTACCACAGAACTAACGGAATTTATAAAAAATTTGAAATTATAATATGAAAATTACGAAAATAAGAATATGGATTGTAGACAAAAAATAAATATCAAAGATTGTCCTTGTACTTATACTAAATGTTCTCGTAAGGGATTTTGTTGTCTGTGTCTTGAACATCATAGAAAGAATGATGAATTGCCAGCTTGTTATTTTTCAGCTAAAGCAGAAAAAACTTATGATCGCTCAATTGAAAAATTTATAGAAGATCAAAAAAGTTAAGATAAAAATAGTTATTTAAATTAAAAAATGTTAATCTTGGAAAAAGGTTAACTTTTTTATTTTATGGTATAATTAGAGTGATATTTGTAATCAAGAACTATGAAAAAAATTGGAAAAATAATCATAATAATTCTTGCCATTTTTGTATTTTTGCTCTTTCTGCGGTTTGTAATTGGTGGTCCAGAGGATACTTGGATTTGCACAGACGGAGAATGGACAAAGCATGGCGCACCTAGTATGTCCAAACCAATTGAAGGTTGTGGGGAAGAAAAAATGGAATGTAGTAGCTATACTTCTGAAATTTGCCCGACCGAATGCGTAGTTTGTCCGCCCTGCATGGCTTGTAGCTCAATAACTTGCCAAACTGAAGAGTTTTGCGCTGAGATGGGGATAGATAGAACCTGGTATGACAATATAAAAGAGAATTTAAATAAATCCGTACCCCCTTCAGATAAAACTCAATAAAAAGTGGGTTTAAAGATATTACAAATAATTTTAAAACCATGAATAAAAATGAAATTCCTAAATCTGCTGAATTAACAGCCGACGAAATAAAAATAAAGGGTCAAGAGGTAGCTGAAAACCTGAATCTTAAATTTGGTGATATGTTAAAATCTCCCGATGGTAAAACATTTTATTGTTTTACTGACAATAAAACAGAATCCGATATTATTGTCGAGACTCTAGACGAAAAAATTATTAAACAAATTGTTATAGAAAGACATGAAGAATATGTAATAGGTGATAAAATAGCCAAAGATTTAAAAATTAAATTTATTGGTGTTCAAGAAAGTTTTGGTGGTAAAAAAATTTATTTATTTGATGACCTTGAAACAAAAAATAACTTTGGTGTTAGTTCTCTGGATAAAAATGCTGTTAAACAAGCTTTGATAAACAAGCTCAAGGAGGTAGAGGAGGTAGCACACAAGGCAAATGAATAGGCTAATCAAAATCAAAAATCAGGATATTGAATATCAAATAAAAAAAAGTAATCGTGCAAAAAGATTACGCATAGCCGTGTATCATGATGCTAGCGTCATTGTCACTGTACCAAAAATGATGCCTGAATTCTTGATCAAAAAGTTTTTGCGAAAAAAGGCCAGTTGGATAATAAAAAAGACGGAATATTTTAAAAACACGAAGCAAGAACCAATCATAAAAAATACTAGAAAAGATTATCTGAAAAATAAAGAAATAGCTCGTAAAATAATTCAAAAAAAGATTGATTATTTTAATCAGACATACAAGTATAAATATCAGAGAATATCTATAAAAAACCAGAAAACACTCTGGGGAAGTTGTTCTAGAAAAGGTAATTTAAATTTTAATTACAAAATTATTTATTTAGCTGAAGAGCAAATTGATTATATAATCGTTCATGAGCTCTGTCATTTAAAAGAACTTAATCACTCCAGAAAATTTTGGAATTTAGTTGCAGAAATAATTCCAAACTATCTGGGAATCAGAAAAGAATTAAAAACAAAAGGTTTATATTTGCAATAACGGTAGATTTTCAAATGCGGTGTCTTTTCTATTGTTGATTTTTATTAATAATGATGATAAGTTTAAATAAATAAAAATAGTCAATCCGAGGAGGTCTTCTTGGATTTTGTTTTATATGGATAGTACTTTTAAAAAATAAATTTTTATATTATAGAGTTTAAATAAAAAGGAGGGATAAGAAAATGGAGGTGAAACCAAGGATTGGTTATGAGTATTTGTTAGTAAATATAACAGAAGATGATCTAAAGGAAATAGAAAAAAATATCATGGACATTTTGGCAAAGTTTGGTTATGAAAATGTAAAAAAATCTTCGGTGTCAAAAAGAATGTGTAATATTCATATTAATAGAGCCTATGACGACAAGGACAAGAAACTTGGAATTCCGGTAAAGTATGCCGAGTTGACAAACTTTGGCAAGATATGGATAACATATTATTTTACGAGAAATAATGTGGTTATTCCACAAAGAATGTCCATAGAGCCTGGTCCTGGTCATGAATTTTCTTTTTCTAGAGGTAATCGTGTTTTTAAAGCCATGAAATCTATTGAGAAAGAGTTGTCTAAATATCGGGGGAGATATGAAATGATATATAAGTGTCTTGGATACGTAAAGGGATTTGATATTCATGTTAAACAATTTTAAAGAAGTTCCTTTGCGAGAAGGATACTATAAAAGCCGTGAGTTTAACTTACGGTTTTTAAAATTGCTTGACTTTCGCTTTTTGTTCGTGTATATTGTAGATAGTGGAAAAGTAAAGATTTTTCAAACAAAAAACCTTAAATTATTATTTAAGGAAAGAGGGAGAGAAGAGGACAGGAAAGTCGATAAAACCTGTTCCTCTTTTAAAAGTTATTTTTCATGATTTACGAAATCAAAACATTGTTTGTGGTCAACACAGAATTTAAAAATCATGAAATGTTAAAATTAATGTTCATTAGAAGTTAGCCTTTGACCTGTCTTATCACAGGTGGCTTCGACTTTTTTTCTCTCGTCTTCTTGCTTTTATTATGCACCTTTATTTAAAATAAATCAATGTATGGCTCTTGAGAAAAGGGAAGTAGAGGCCGTACTTGAAATTTTTTCACCTTTCGCTTTTTGTTGATATATAATATAAGTAGATATAGAAGTCTAAAGTTCAACGATTTTTACATAAAAAATAATGAAGCCCCGAAACATGTTTTCATGTTCAAGGCTAGTTGCGAGAAAGCGTTGACAGATCACCCAAAACTGCCAATTTTTGTTTTGCAGGTCTTTGGCTAATTCTCACCTAACGGCGAATTTATAGCCTCTTATATTGGACTATCAAATAATCAGCTGTTCTGCGATTATTATTTACCACTCGGTTTCATCGACGGTAACTCTTTTTGGGTTTTTTTCTTTCTCGAAATTAATTATATTTTAAATTATTAATAATAATAAGTCAACATTAGCTAAAAATTAAAATAAAAAATATGAGAGAACAATTAACAAAAAGACAAAGGCAGATTTTGGATTTTATTACTGATTTTTCCAGAGATAAAGGTTACGCGCCGAGTTTAAGGGAAATCGGTGAACATTTTGGTTTGTCTAGCCCGGCAACTATTCATGCTCATGTGGAAGCTTTGCAAAAAAAAGGTTTGTTGAAAAAATCTTTTAATGAAGCGCGTTCAATTGAAATCGTGCCAGCCGACGCAGTTTGGGCTATTGGGTTAGAATTACCGTTAGTCGGCGTGATTACCGCTGGTGAACCGATAGAAGCGATTGAAGAAAGAGAAACTATCGCTGTGCCAGCTAATTTTGTCAGTGATTCGGCTAATAGCTATGTTTTACGCGTCCGAGGCGAATCTATGATTGAAGACGGAATTTTGAATGGCGATTATGTAATAATTGAAAGAAATCCATCGCCAAAAAACGGAGATATCGTGGTGGCATTATTAAATAACGCTTACGCCACTTTGAAAAAGTTTTACCGCGAAAACAAACGAATAAGACTGCAACCGGCTAATTCATCCATGAAACCAATTTATGCCACCGATCCGCTTATTCAAGGTGTAGTTAAGGGTGTAATTAGACGATTTACCTAAAATTTGCTACAATATAAGTAGATTTAATAGTAAACATTGAACGTATGGAAGGTTATTGCGTAAAATGTAAAGCTAAAAAGGAAATTTCTCAGGGCGAAGAAGTAGAGATGAAAGGTAAAGGCGGAACGACCCGCCGAGCAATGAAAGGCAAGTGTCCTAATTGTGGCACCACGATGTTTAGAATTTTAGGCAAGGCTTAAATTCAATTGAAATACAATTAAAATAATTGTAAATATTTTTTATCTTGTTTTAAAAATTACGCAACAATTTGACTAGTTGTGTTTTTTTATTTTTTACCTTGTTTAGTACAGAATAATAGATTGACAAAAATGACATTTTATTTCATTACAAATAAAAGTTA
Source organism: uncultured Gammaproteobacteria bacterium (assembly GCA_964553705.1). Taxonomy (GTDB): domain Bacteria; phylum Patescibacteriota; class Patescibacteriia; order Patescibacteriales; family GWC2-42-12; genus CAYXNZ01. The sequence continues at coordinate 34,954 of CAZKKV010000003.1, read as the reverse complement.
AGCAAAATATTTTTTATCTAGATAAAAGAAAAGTAGTATAATTTTATTAAAAGATGTGTTATAATAATAAATGAAATAAAATGCGCATAAACACAAAAATATGGCTAAAAAAATATTTATCATTGAGGATGATGCTAATCTGTTGTATGGTCTACAAGCCAAACTAAGGATTGAGGGTTTTGACGTAGAAATTGATGAAGGATTAGACGAGCAGGAGATTCTAAAAAAACTGCAAAAGACATTGCCAAATTATATTATTTTAGATTTAATCTTGCCACGAATAGACGGTTTTGAAATGATAAAAGCAATCAAGAAAGACCAGACCCTGAATAATATACCGATATTTATTTTTAGCAATCTGAGCGACAACGACAGTAAAGCTCGTTCAATAGACTTGGGTGCTGAGCAATTTTTTATAAAGAACGATTTTTCAGTTGATGAATTTGTAACTAAACTTAAAAATATTATTTTAAATAAAAGCAAAATATGAATTTTCTCAAAAAGAAATATATAATAGGCGCTGGTTTATTGTTTGTTGTAATAATAATATTGTTTTTTACCTTTAGTAGCTCTGACAAAACAGAATATGTTACCGCCAAAGTTGAATTGGGACAAATTATTCAAACCGTCAGCGAAACTGGCGCAGTAAAAGCGGCCAACGAAATTAATTTAAGCTTTTTAAATAGTGGGAAATTGGCCGAGATTTTATTTGATATTGGTGATAATTTGAAAAAAGATGATGTTATCGCGCGCTTGGATAATAGTAGTCTTTTGATTAGACAAAAAGAAGCTGAAGCCAATTTAGTGGTGGCACAATCTAATTTAAGCAAACTTTTAAACGGCCCAACTAATAACGAAAAAGCTGTTAGCAAGGCTGGTGTTGATCAATCAAAGTCTGCTTATGATTCAGCAAAAAGCGAGTATATCGAAACTGAAAAAAGTGTTAGTGAATCTGTTTCTCAGGCAAAAAAGACACTCTACGACCTTGAATCTTCTGATTCAAGTAATATCACCACCTATGAACAATCTTTTTCAGTTGCTCAAACAAGTTTAGCTAATACAAAAAGTACTTATCAACGTTCTATTGATAATTATAAATCGAACGCCATAACCACGATGGATGCAAAAATTTCCGTAGCAAAAACTTCACTTGATAATATTTATACGATATTGCACGATCCTGATGCAGAAAGCCATTTGAGCGCAAAAAACCAATCAATTCTGGAAGAAACAAAATCTTATTATGCAAACGCTACTAATATGATTTCGGCAGTTGATTTAGGGCTAGAGCAAGCTAAAGCAACAAGTGATACGGCAGTCATTAATTCAGCTTTATCAAAAACACTAGATTTTATTAATACTACTTTTACTGCGCTGAATTATTGTTATAGCGCTTTGGAAAATAGCGTTGTTTCCACTACATTTACTCAAGCTGAATTGGATGCGTATAAAACAATTATCAATACTCAACAAACTTATGTCAGCACAGCGATTACTTCAACTCAATCCGCTCAACAGAACTTAAACGATGCTATTTTGTCATATCAAACAAATGTCGCTAATGCTGAAGAAAATTTGATTCAAGCACAAGCCAATCTTGACGATGCGATATTAAAGGCTCGCAATGCTTTATCAACCGCCCAATTGTCAAGTAGTCAACAATTAACAATGGCTGAATCAAAAGTAAATACGGCTTATAATACTTGGCAAGTAGCGCAGGCGCAATACAACAACCTAGTAGCTCCAGCCAGATCACAAGACATCAATTTAGCGCAGGCGCAAGTCAGACAAACAGAAGCTGCTCTTGATTTGGTAAAAAATCAGATTGAAGATAGCGTGATTAAGGCGCCAATAGACGGAACTATAACTAAAAGTAATTATGAAATTGGTGAACAGATTAACGCTGGCACTCCAGCTTTTTCCATGTTAGGCGAAAATGATTTTGAAATTGAGATAGATATTTCAGAAGCAGATATTTCCAAGCTTAAAATTGATGATTCGGTTCAAATAACGCTTGATGCTTTTGGAGATGAAATTGAATTCAATGGTTACGTATATTTCATAGAACCAGCAGAAACAATCATTCAGGACGTTATCTACTATAAGGTCAAAATTAATTTTGAAGCAGGGGATAATGATGTCAAATCTGGCATGACAGCTAATGTAGTGATAACTACTGCTCAAAAAGATAATGTTTTAATTGCGCCCAGTCGAGCAATTGTAGAAAAAAACGGCGACGGTAAAATCGTTAGAGTATTAAAAAATAATGAAGTGGAAGAACGGCCAGTTATGGTTGGTTTAAGAGGCGATGAAGGCATGGTTGAGATATTGTCGGGGGTAAAAGAAGGAGAAAATGTTGTCACCTTTACAAAAACTCAAGAATAAAAGCATGCTTATTGATGTAGAAAATTTAAAAAAAGATTTTGTAACAGGAGAAGTGGTGACAAAAGTTCTTTATGGATTAAATTTTACTATTGATGACGGTGAATTTGTGTCAATTATGGGTCCATCTGGTTCTGGTAAATCCACGTTGATGCATATATTAGGTCTTCTAGATCGCTCATCAAGTGGTTTATACAAACTGGAAGGCAAAGACGTAACTAAACTTAGCGACGATGAATTAGCAAAATTAAGAAATGAAAAAATTGGTTTTGTTTTTCAAGCATTTAATCTGTTGCCAAGAACAACCGTTTTGGACAATGTTAAGCTCCCGCTAACTTATTCTGACCAAAAAAAAGGAGACATAAATGAAATCGCTAAGCAAGTCCTAAAAGATGTTGGATTGGAACATAGGGTGAATTATTACACGAACCAAATTTCTGGTGGTGAAAAACAAAGAGTGGCGATTGCCCGAGCGTTAGTAAACAACCCGTCAGTTTTATTCGCCGATGAGCCGACCGGCAACCTAGATTCAAAATCAGGCACGCAAATTATGGAAATATTACAGCATCTAAACAATCGCGGTCGAACTATTATTTTGGTCACCCATGAGACCTACACTTCTGAACATGCCAAAAGAATTATAAAAATAAAAGACGGTTTAATCACAGATGATTATCCGGTAGAAAATAGACGAATCGCAAAAGATGGTGAATTATTAAAATAATTATGATTATTGATTTCTGTCGTCAATGCATAGAAACTTCAACGAAAGCTCTTTTAGCCAACAAGGCCAGGAGCTTTTTAACAATGTTGGGGATTATTATCGGCGTTAGCGCGGTGATTATTATAATGGCGGTTGGCGAAGGCGCTCAAGGCTTAATACTGGATCAAGTCCAATCTCTAGGGACAAATTTGGTTGGAGTTTTACCTGGCGGGTCTGATGAAGAAGGTCCGCCGGCTTCGATTATGGGTATTGTTATAACCACATTAACCCTCGAAGACGCTAGAGCTATCGGAGACAAAAAAAATGTGCCTAATCTGCTTAACTTTGTCGCCTACACTAAGGGAACAGCTACTGCTAGTTGGAAATCAAATTCTTATGATACTAGTCTAAGTGGTTGCACAGTTGGTTATATAGAAGTCGAAGGAGGAGAAGTGGGGAGTGGTAGATTTTTTTCGGAGGACGAAGAAACTAATTTATCAAAGGTAGCAGTTCTAGGCAGTACTGTAAAAAAAGAATTGTTTGGCGAATCCGATCCAGTCGGACAAAAAATAAAAATCAAAAAGCATTCTTTTGAAGTAATCGGCGTTATGAAAGAACGAGGTAAAGTAGCTTTTCAAGATTACGATGACCAAATTTTTATTCCGATAAAAACAATGCAAAAACTAATAGCCGGAGTAAATCACTTGGGTATGATTAGGGCAAAAGTTGACTATGAAGAAAATACAGATAGAGCAATTGAAGACATCAGAATGACTTTGCGCGACAGACATGACATAAAAGACCAGTCAGGTATTAACGATGATTTTACGGTAAGAAGCGCCGCTCAAGCGCTTGATATGATAACAACGGTAACTAATGCTTTGAGATTCTTTCTGGCAGCCATGGCCGCTTTATCATTGGTTGTTGGTGGAATTGGGATTATGAACATTATGTTGGTTAGCGTTACTGAAAGGACCAGAGAAATTGGTTTACGCAAAGCCGTTGGCGCAAATAATAATAATATTATGAGTCAATTTTTGTTTGAAGCGGTATTTATCACTTTACTCGGTGGGGTAATCGGAATATTACTCGGGGTTATTTTGTCTTTTTTAATATCAATAATAGCAAACATATTAGGTTATAACTGGGTTCTGGTAATTTCTCTTATGTCGATTATGTCTGCGATTATCGTATCAGTCAGCGTTGGTATAATTTTTGGACTTTACCCTGCCCGCAAAGCCAGTCGTCTCGAACCGGTTGAGGCTTTAAGATATGAATAAACTATTATAATGAAACTATTATCTTTGGCAAAAATTTCACTCAAATCTTTAAGAAGCAATAAAATCAGAACTGCTTTAACTATTTTAGGCGTGATGATTGGCATATCAAGTGTAATCGTAGTTTACTCTGCTGGTGAGGGAATAAGCGATTTGATAATTAGTGAGGTAGAATCATTCGGCGGGTCAGATATGATTGAAACTGAAATAAAAGTTCCAAGTACAAAAAAGGGGAGTTCTAGCGAACAGCAAAGCGCCGCTTCTTTAGTTCAAGGCGTTCAGGTGACAACTTTGACTTTGGACGACATGGAAGACGTGAATAAATTGCCAAACGTGAAAGATTCTTATGCTGGAATAATGGGGCAAGAACAGGTTAGTTACGGCAATGAGGTCAAGAGAGCAATGGTCATGGGCGTATCAGCAAGTTATATAGATATGGATAAAAGCGAAATTGATTATGGAAGGTTTTTTAGTGATACTGAAGATAAGTCGTTAGCCAAGGTAGTAGTTCTGGGGTATAAAATTAAAGAAAAATTATTCGGCGATTCAGACCCAATCGGAAAATTTATTAAAATACGAAAAGATAAATTCCGAGTAATTGGTGTTATAAAAGAACGAGGCGCCGTAATGACTTTTGATTTTGATAATATTGTTTATTTACCAGTTAGAACATTGCAAAAAAGAATAATGGGCATAGAGCATGTACTATATATGATGCACCAAGTCTATGATTCAGATGATGCAAAAGAGACAGCAGAAGACATACGTTTGGTAATAAGAGAAAATCATGATTTAGAAACAGTTAATATTGAACCTGGAGGAGTATTGGCGATTGGAGAATATCTGACAGATACCAGTAAAGACGATTTTAGAGTAGTTACTATGACCGAATCAATGGATATAATGTCAACTGTAACTGGCGCTATTACGTTGCTTTTGCTAGCTATTGTCGCGGTGTCTTTAGTAGTTGGCGGTGTAGGAATTTTAAATATTATGTATGTGATAGTAACGGAAAGAACTGCGGAAATAGGACTGCGTAAAGCGGTTGGCGCAAAATATTCAGACATAATGATTCAATTTCTAATTGAAGCAATTTTAATAACAGTAGCTGGAGGTATAGTAGGTATTATTGTTGGCGCATTAATTTCCGCTGCCATCGCCTTGGGTGCTAGGTCGTATGGTTTAGATTGGAAATTTATCATACCAATCAAGGCTTTTGTCGTAGCCTTGGGATTCTCTACCTTCTTCGGCGTTGTATTCGGCGTTTATCCAGCTCGCAAAGCTGCTCGTATGGATCCAATGACTGCATTAAGAAACGAATAATAATTTTTCATGTCCTTCTTTAAAAAAAACAAAAAAATAGACTTCACCAAAATCGAAGATAAAATTGAACAAACGATTAGTGATTTACCGGTTATTAAGAGGAGAACAAAAATAAAATATTTTTACTCTACGATAAAATGGTTATGTTTTTTTGCGTTATTTGTTTTGATGGCAGTCATAATTTTTGTTGCTGTTAATTTTTTTACATTCAAAAATATATATGATGCTTCTGCAAATGCTAAAACGAACCTTGAAACCTCACTAGATCTATTTAAAATGCAGGAATTTAATAGAGCAATATTATCGGCAAATTCAGCCAAGGTTAATTTTAATGAAGCGATATTTGAGATAGATGAATTAAGAAATTCTCTTTTTGGGAAATATTTTGACTTTTTGGAAAATCAATTAAATGACTTAGAATATCTTTTTATCACTGGCGACTTTGTCAGCCGAGCACTGATCCAGGGAGCGACTCTTGGTCAGGAACTGGAGAATCTACTTGATAGTGACAAAAAAATCACTTATTCAAAATTTAGTGAACCAGAAAAACGTCGGATACTGGAAAAACTATATCAATCAACGCCAGAATTAACTGGCATAAAAGCAAATCTTGAGTTGGCCTTGATTAATCTTAAAAAAGTTCAAGCTGATTTACTGTTTTTACCAATTAAAAACGATGTCAGTTTGGCGGCTTCTCAGCTTGATTTTGCTTATAATTTATTAGAAAAGGCAATCCCTTTTACTCAAATTTTGCCCGAAATAGCTGGTTACCCAGATTTATCTAGATTTTTGGTAATTCTACAAAACAACGATGAATTGCGACCAACCGGAGGCTTTATTGGTACTTATGGAATATTGGAAATAAATAATGGCGATATTAAAAACTTTGAAACGCATGATATTTATCATCTTGATATGCCGATTCAAAATAAATTAGATGTGCAACCGCCTGAGCCGTTACTCAAGTATCTCGGCATTGATAATTGGTATATGAGAGACGCTAATTGGTCGCCTGATTGGCCGAAATCAGCTGAAAAAATATTATGGTTTTATGAAAAGGAATCTGTCTTAAATAATAATAAAATAGAACCGATTGACGGAGTAATTGCCGTTACGCCAGACTTTATAATGGATTTAATGCGTTTTACTGGACCAATAGAGATTGATGAAATAGAATTTAATTTTAAAAATTTTCAAGAATTACTGCAATATCAAGTTGAGCAGGGTTATGTAAAAACAGGAGTGCCGAAATGGCAACGAAAAGAAATCATCGGTGATATTGCCAAAAAATTAAAAATTGAACTTTTTGATTCAACTCCAAATCAGTGGCGCGAGCTCTTGAATATTATTGATCAAAACATGATGAAAAAAAATATAATTTTTTATTTAAAAAATCCTGATTTACAGAACATCGTTAGGGAGCAAGGCTGGGCAGGTGAAATCAAAAATATTGCCGGGGATTATTTGATGGTAGTTGATGCTAATATGGCTGCCTATAAAACAGACGCAATAGTTAGCAAAAATATAAATTACAAAGTTGATCAAAAAACTGATGGTCTGTATGGTGAACTATCAATTAGTTATTCTCATCAGGGCGGATTCGATTGGCGAACTACCAGATATAGAACCTATACCAGAATTTATGTTCCTCTAGGTAGCCGTTTAGTAAAATCAACTGGTATTACTGATGGGTCAGTCGAGGTCTACAATGAACTCGGACGAACTTGTTTTGCCGGGTTTATCTCAGTCGAACCAGGAGAAATCGGACAGCTATTTTTCAGCTATAAATTACCTGATAATTTAACTGATATTAATCAATATAATCTCTATATACAAAAACAACCAGGCAGTGAAATAGATCAGCTTGTAGTTGACTTAAGCTTCTTAAATGAGGTAAAATCATATAGCCCAGCTACGCTATTAACAAGTATGATTTCAAAAAATAGAGTTAACTGGAAAACTGATTTAACGACCGATAAATTATTTATAATCAACTTCTAATATATGCTAATAAAACGGATTGGGATAGATCTCGGTACTACCTATACACTGGTTTACTTGCCTCGGCGAGGAATTGTCATTAACGAACCAAGCGTTGTTGCTTTGTCAATGATTGATAAAAAAATATTGGCTGTTGGCTCTGAAGCCAAGGACATGCTTGGTCGAACGCCTGATTCAATTTTGGCTTTAAAACCATTGAAAGATGGGGTTATTGCTGATTATCACACGACTGAAGCGATGCTTCGTTATTTTATCAACAAAGCTTTAGGCGGAATGAGATTGTTTCGACCGGAAGTTATGGTGGCCGTGCCAGCTGGCATAACTTCGACCGAACGACGAGCCGTTATCGATGCAACAATCGCTGCTGGTGCCAAGGCTGCATATATTATAAAAGAGCCAATCGCTGCGGCAATTGGCGCTGACATTCCGATTGGTTCAGCTTCTGGACATATGATTGTTGATATTGGCGGCGGTACTGCTGAAATGGCTGTTATCTCATTAGGCGGTATAGTGACCTCTAATTCCGTCCGAGTTGGTGGAAACAAATTCGATGCAGCTATCCAAGATTTTATCAGAAGAAAATACAATCTATCTATTGGCGAACGAACAGCTGAAGATGTTAAAATAAAAATAGGTAGCGCGCTTTTTCTTGAAGATAAATTAACAACTGAAATCAAAGGCCGAGACATGATTACTGGCTTACCGCGAAACATAACAATATATTCAGATGATATTACCGAAGCAATCCAAAACGAATTAGAATTAATTATTAATGCAGCTAAAAAAGTTTTACAAAATACTCCGCCAGAATTAGCAGCCGACATTATGGATAAGGGCATGGTTTTGTCAGGCGGCAGTTCACTTTTGCGTAATCTTGATCAGCTATTAGCCAGAACAACTGATGTGCCAGCCTACGTAGCTGACGATGCTCAATCTTGTGTTGCCAAAGGTACTGGTATCGCTTTGGATAATTTAGATTCATATAAACGTTCAATTTTTGCAACCAAATAACAAGTTTAATAATATGGTTATCGGTATAGACGCCAGTCGAGCAAACAGAAAATACAAAACCGGTACTGAGTGGTATTCTTTTTATTTAATAAAAAAGTTAGCCAAACTTGATTCTGAAAATAAATATATTCTATACACTGACAAGCCATTGACTGCTGATTTATTGGATTTAACCGAGGATAAAATAACCAACCATGAAATAGAAGATGCAAATAGCCAAAGTCGCCACCAAATAATTAAAAGTCCTTATAATAATTTTAAAGTAAAAGTCCTTAAATGGCCTTTTTCTTTTTTGTGGACACAGGTTCGTTTATCTATTGAAATGTTATTCTGCGAGCTAGATATTTTGTTTATACCAGCACATGCTTTGCCGATAATTCATCCCAAAAAATCAGTTGTAACTATTCATGATATTGGTTTTGAAAAAATACTCGGTCTTTATAGCTTAGATGAAACTTATTCAAACGGAAAATTATTACCCAACTTATGGTGTAATTTTATTCACCTTGCTGGTCGTGGTAAATATACTGCCAATGCCTTGGGTTACAATAAATGGTCAACTAAATACAGCTTGAAACATGCCAAAAAAATTATTGTTGTTTCAAATTTTTCCAAAAATGAAATTATTGATTTTTATAAAACAGCTAGTGAAAAATTAAAAGTTGTTCACCACGGCTACAATAATAAACTTTATAAAAAAATTAACGAAAAAAGCCTAACAGAAGATAAACTCAAGGAATATGGCGTAGAAGATGATTATTTACTTTACGTCGGTCGATTGGAAAAAAAGAAAAACATCGCAAAACTAATCTATGCCTATGCTATTATGCGTGAACAAAATAAAAATATCGCACCTAAATTAGTCTTGGTCGGAAACGTCGGTTACGGTTTTGATGAAATAAAATATGCAATCAACGAATTTAACCTAGGAGACGAAGTTATTATCACTGGCTGGGTGCCTGAATACGATATGTCTTATTTTTACAATGGTGCGATTGCTTTTGTTTTTCCATCTCTTTACGAGGGCTTTGGTATACCATTATTGCAATCCATGGCTTGCGGTACGCCAGTTGTCGCTTCAAAAACTGCATCAATTCCTGAGGTGGCAGGGGATAGTGCCTTGTATTTTAATCCTGAAGATGTCAACGATATGTCTCGAGCGTTAAATAGTGTAATAACCAATCAACAATTAAGAGAACAGCTTATAAAAAAAGGTTTTGAAAGAACCAAAAAATATAGTTGGGAAAAATGCGCTAAAGAAACTCTGGATGTTTTGACTAAGGTTTAATTTGATATTTTCATATTAATCCTTATAAAATTAATGAATTAAGCTTTTGCAGATAAATAAATAAAATGTTATAATTTTAGATGTTATGAATAAACAATTAACATCTTTTTTTATTATCTTGACTGTTGTTTCGCTGATTGTGGCGACTAGTTTTATTTTTGATTCTAATTCAAAAAAACAACCTCGAGCCGAGAGAGCGAGTAATGAAATTCTATTGAAATTTAAAAATTTTACTGAACCAATAGTAATTAAAATCGCCAAAACTGAAGACATAGATAAAACAATCGACGAATTGGCAAAAAATCCTGAAATTGAATACGCTGAACCGAATTTCTTGTACCAAGCGTCTATCATACCCTCTGATACTTATTATAATAATCAGTGGTATTTGACAAAAATAAAAGCAACTGAAGCTTGGAATGAAACCAGATTAAGCCCGAATGTGATAATTGCTATTATTGATTCTGGCGTACAAATAAGTCATCCTGATTTGGAGAGTAATATTTGGAAAAATTATTCAGAGATTCCTGCTAATGGAATCGATGACGATAGAAACGGTTTTATTGATGATTATAACGGTTGGGATTTTGTTAATAATACCTACGACCCAAACCCTAAGTTTAAAGATAATTACACTGAATCAGGCATTCTTCATGGTACAATCATTGCCGGTATTGCCGCCGCTTCTGGTAATAACGCTACTGGTATTTCTGGCATTACATGGAAAGCGCAAATCATGCCCCTAAAGGTATTAAATGATCAGGGAGAGGGGAATACAGCCACAGTTATTAAAGCAATAGATTACGCCATTGCTAATGGCGCTGATATTATCAATTTAAGTTTTGTCGGCTTTGGCTACAGTAGCAGTTTAAATAGCGCCATTGAACGCGCTCATAAAGCCGGTCTATTAATTGTTGCGGCTGGAGGCAACGAGCAAGACGAAGGCGAGGGTTATCAACTTGACCATACCCCCATGTACCCAGTTTGCCATGATGGTCCGCCTGGAGAAAATTGGGTAATTGGCGTAGCTGCTACAGATACATTGGATCAAAAAGCCAGTTTTTCTAGCTACGGCTTGAAATGTATCGACATCGCCGCGCCAGGCGTAAGCGTTTATAGCACGGTGGTTTATTCGCCGACTAACCGCATCGATAACAAATTGTTTAATACATATTATGATGGCTATTGGTCAGGTACTTCTGTGGCCGTACCGATGGTTTCAGGCGCATTAGCATTGATTCAAGCAGCTAACCCCAGCTTAAATAGTCAACAAATTTCTGATATTGTATTTGAAACTGCTGACAATCTGAACAAATTAAATCCAAATTATTTAAATATGTTGGGTGCTGGTAGATTAAATGTCAGCCAAGCAGTAAATATTGTCCGCGCAGAGCTAAAAAGCATCAACTACAAACTCTTAGTCGCCCCTCAATCAAATTATATAAGTAACACCAAGATATTTGATTCAAGGGGAACTTTAGAAGAAGAATTTAATTCATACGGTGATAGTTTTACTGGCGGAGTAAATATTGCTGCCGGTGATGTAAATGGCGACGGGATTGAAGAGATAGTTACTGGTGCTGGCGAAACAGGTGGTCCGCACGTTCGAATATTTGATCAGAAAGGTGTTTTAATTGGACAATTTTTTGCTTATGACAAAAATTTTCGAGGTGGAGTTCATATTGCCTGCGCCGATATCAACGGTGATGGGAAAGCTGAAATTTTAGTTGGGCCGGGTCAAGGTCAGCAGCCATTAGTTAGAATTTTTGACTGGACTGGAGAAGTTCAAAAACAATTTTTTGCTTATGACAAAAATTTTACTGGCGGAGTTTATTTAGCGGTCGGTGATATAGATGGCGATGGTCAAAAAGAGATAGTTACTGGTGCTGGCGAAACAGGTGGTCCTCAGGTTAGGATTTTTAGTTGGGATGGAGAAGTCCAAGGACAATTTTTTGCTTATGACAAAAATTTTCGAGGTGGAGTTCATGTAGCAATTGCTGATTTAGACGGCGGCATAAGTGGAAATAAATCAGAAATTATAACAGCGCCGGGACAATCAGGTGGTCCTCATATTAGATTTTTTGATAATCGAGGTAAAGTTATTGGACAATTTTTCGCTTATGATTCAAAATTTAGAGGCGGAGTAAATCTAGCAGCTGGCGATATTGATAATGATGGTCTAGCAGAAATCATTACTGGTGCTGGCGAAACAGGTGGTCCGCACGTTCGAATATTCAAAATCAATAGTCAACTAGTTAATTCTTTTTATGCTTTCGAAATCGATTTTACTGGCGGAGTAAACGTTGCTGTTATTAAACAATAATTAAAAATATATGGCAAAACGCGCAATTTTTGATAAAAAAAATATTTTAGTGACCGGCGGAGCTGGTTTTATCGGTTCTCATCTTTGTGATGAATTAATCAAAGAAAATAAAGTAATTTGTATAGATAATTTTTCAACTGGCGACGAAAAAAACATTGACCATCTATTAGCTGACCCCAATTTTACTTTTATTAAGCACGATATTACTGAACCGATTGAATTGGAAAAATTTCCGGAACTTAAAAAATTCAAAATTGAATTCCAAGGAGTTCAAGACATTTACCACTTAGCTTGCCCGACCTCACCAATAAATTTTGACAAAAATAAATTGGCTAACATTTTGACGCTTTCCTATGGCACGAAAAATGTAATGGACATAGCCTTGAAATACCAAGCCAACGTAGTTCATTTTTCATCTTCAGTAGTGTATGGAGAACGTCCTGCCGATAACCAAAAAGTAAACGAAGAAAAACTCGGGCAAATAGATGTAAACTCGCCAAGAGCATCATATGATGAAGGCAAAAGATTTTCCGAAACCATCGTTTCTACATATAAAGATGTCCACGGTCTAAATCTTAAAATTATGCGTCTATTTAGGGTCTATGGACCGAAAATGAAGCTAAATGACGGACGATTGATACCTGATTTTATTTTTAACGCTCTTGATAATAAAGACATAGAAATACCTGGCGACAAAAACTTCTCATCTGCTTTTTGCTATGTTAGCGACGTAATTGATGCTGCGATTAAATTGATGGACTCTGAATCATCATTGGTTGTTAACATCGGCTCAGATATTGATATTAACTTGACTGATTTAGCCCAAAAAATTATCAGCATACTTGATTCCAAATCTAAAATTATATATGGAACAGAAAAAACTTTCATAACGCCACTTTGCCTTCCTAATATTAGTCGAGCTCGTGAAGAATTAAGCTGGATGCCGATTATTACGCTAGAAAAAGGATTAGAAAAAACTATTTATGACTTACGGGCCAGTAAAGGTTTAAAGACAATAAGACAAGCTGTATGAAAATTATTTGCGTAGTCCCGGCTTACAATGAAGAATCTGAAATTTTTAAAGTTGTTAGTGAATTAAAAAAACAGGTTGACGAAGTTGTTGTTATAGACGACGGCTCGATAGACGCAACAAAAAAAATAGCTACTGTTGCGGGTGCTGTAGTTTTGATTCATCTAATCAACAGGGGACAAGGAGCAGCTTTGAAAACCGGCACAGAATACGCCTTGAAAATAAAAGCTGATATTATTATTCATTTTGATGGAGATGGACAATTCGTGGCAACAGATATTATAAATTTTATCAAAGCAATTGATGAAAAAAAATATGATATTGTTTTTGGCTCCCGTTTTATTGCCGCTAATACCAAAAATGAAATCCCTAGGTTTAAAAAATATATTATTTTTAT
>CAZKKV010000003.1:0-21209 GCA_964553705.1 uncultured Gammaproteobacteria bacterium | reverse complement strand
TATTCCCTTAGCCAGACTAGCCAATAAATTATTTCTAGGCATCAGACTAACTGATCCGCAAAGTGGCTTCAGGGCAATGAACAAAAAAGCAGCCGAATTGATTGATTGGCAACAGGACGATATGGCGCATTGTTCAGAAATTTTATTTTTAACGAATAAACATAAATTGAATTTTTGCGAAGTGCCGATAAAAGTTATCTACAAGAATTTTGGTCAACGTCTTTCTGGCGGTTTCAAAATACTTAAAGATTTATTAATTACTCGGGTAATAAATTAATATGACTCAACAAATTATCGCTTTAATTTTTATCATGTTTTTTTTATCTAGGTTGTATTGGCAGAAACAAAAAAAAGAAATCAATTATAACGAATTTATTTTTTGGCTTATTTTTTGGCATATCGTTGCGGGTTCAATTATTAGTTTGAGATGGATTGACGCTTTTGTTGCCAGAATAGGTTTTTCTGGCTCAGGCATTGATGTCCTTTTATATGTAGGCATCGCTCTTTTATTTTATTTTATTTTTAAACTCAGACTACGTTTAGCAAAAATAGAAAAAAATATTACAAAAATTATTAGGCACATTGCCTTAAAAGATAAATAAATTATGAAAATCGCTCAAATTGTCTGTACTTTTCCACCTTATAAAGGCGGAATGGGAAATAGCGTCTATAGTATATCAGAAGTATTAGCCAATAATGGTCACGAAGTGACTGTTTTTACTATAAATTATAATATTTCACCCGATTATGTTGAAAAAAAGCCTAAATTTATTATAAAACGTCTTAATTCAATAATAAAAATAGGTAATGCCGCTATTTTGCCGCAATTATTTTGGCAACTCAAGGGATTTGATATAATCCATCTCCATTACCCCTTTTACGGAGCTGTTTTACCGGTTATTATGAGAAAGATATTTTTTCCCTTTAGTACCAAATTACTACTTCATTATCACATGGATACAAAAGCTAATGGCATCAAATCTTTTATTTTTAAAATTTATAAATTGATACTGTTGCCCATATTAATCAGACTTTCTTCTTGTATCACTTGTGCCTCCTTGGATTATTTGAAACATTCTCATATCGCCAAATATCATAAAAAACATCCTAAAAAATTTAAACAAATTTCATTTGGCGTTAATCTTGAACATTTTGTCAGCTACAAAGATCATGTGAATAAATTTCGTCATGAAAAAATTATCTTATTTGTTGGCGGATTGGATAGGGCCCATTATTTCAAAGGCGTACACAATCTCATAAAAGCCGTGGCTATTCTAGAAAACGAATTTGACAATGTCAGATTAAGTGTCGTCGGGCGGGGAGCGTTAATGGAACATTATAAAACTATGACTCGTAATTTACGCATTGAAAAAAATGTTAAATTTTTCAATATGGTTGATGACGCTGATTTGGTTGATTATTATAATTATTGCGATGTTTGCGTGTTGCCCTCAGTAGATAAATCAGAAGCGTTTGGCTTGGTGCTTTTGGAAGCTATGGCTTGCGGAAAACCAGTTATTGCCTCCAACTTGCCGGGAGTAAGAAGCGTTTTTAAAAATAATAAACAGGGATTATTGGTAAAACCTAATGATGTCAAAGATTTAACGAATAAATTAAGGCTCATTTTGTCTAACAATACCCTAGCTAAACAGATGGGTGAAAGCGCTAAAGAATTGGTCAAAAGTAAATACACCTGGGAAAAAGTTGCCGACAGACTTAATATTATTTATCATCGTATAAAATATACCTAAAAAATATGAAGGTTTGCTTGATTAATAATTTATATTTCCCTTACGCTAGAGGCGGTGCTGAAAAAATAGTTAAACAGCTAGCAAAAAATTGTGCAAAAGAAAATCATGAAGCTTTTGTTATATCCACCAAACCTTACTTTTCAAAAAAAACTTTTGATGAAGATAATAACAACTATTATCTTCGTTCTTTTTTTGATTATTTAAAGTATTGCCCCCGACCTCTACGCGCAATTTATCATTTTTGGAACGCAATTAACTTTGTAAATTATTGGCGTATCAAGGCTATTTTGAAAAAAGAAAAGCCAGATGTGGTCATAACCCACAATCTCGTTGGTATTGGTTTTTTGACACCTAACTTGATAAAAAAATTAGATATAAAGTATATCCATTATCTGCACGATATTCAACTAATACATCCCTCCGGCTTATTAATTTTTGGTCATGAACAAAGATTAAACAGTATCTTTTGCAAAATATATACCAATTTTACAAAAAAATTATTTTCACATGTTGATAAAATAGTCGCCTCATCAAAATGGATTCTTAATTTTCATATTGAGAAAGAATTTTTTAAAAGCGCTGACAAAAAAATAAGCGCATTAAAACAGCCTAGTGATAAAGCAAAAAAAATTACTAAAACATCAAATAAATTTGTTTATGTCGGTCAAGTAGAAAAACATAAGGGAATATTATTTCTAATCGAGGTTTTCAATAGCTTGTCAGGTGATAGTGCTAAAAAATATCAACTGGATATAATCGGTGATGGCGTAGAATTGAAAACTGCGAAAAAATTAGCGAAAAAAAATAACCAGATTAATTTTCTTGGTTATATAGATAACAAAACTATTTGTAATAAATTAGGTTCTTATGACGCCTTGATTGTTCCGTCTTTGTGCTATGAAAATTCTCCAGTAGTCATACAAGAAGCAAATAGTCATGGTTTACCAGTGGTGGCTTCTGATATTGGTGGAATTCCGGAAATAATAAATACAGCCAATAGTTATTTGTTAAAACCAGGTGACAAAAGGTGTTGGGTTAAATATTTCAATGAAATAGAAAATATTATTTAAAACTAATAAGAATTTGCTTAAATAAATAAATAAAAGGTGTATTATTAAATAACAGTAGCTCTTTTTAAAAAAATTGAATTAATTTTTTTCATAAAAAACAGGAGGGCATTGAAATGATAAAAATTTTATTTGTATATGAACGTTATTCCACCTCTTTACGGGTAGTAAAAGAAATGTTGGAAAAAGAGTCTTATGTTATCACGGAAGTATTTACGACTGACGAAGCGATTAAAAAGTTGAAAAAAGAAAATTTTTCTATTATTGTATCTGATATAACTTTTCGTCATGTAGTGCTTTGTACAGAAACGCAGAGAGAATATGGTGTTTTTTTGGCAGAAGACATAAGGAAGAGGGATATCGAATTATGTACACCTTATGATGTTCCAATAATATTTATATATGAAAAAAGTTTAGTAATGGGACAAATGGTATATCTAGCGATAGATTTGGTCGGAGAAGAAAATTGTTTTTCTAATTCCGTTTCGCCTCAGATAATTGTCGATGTGATTAAAAAGATTTTATTTTGAAGTAAAAATAAATATTATAAAAAATTATTTAAAATTGACAAAGTTAAAACCTCTTCTTCGGAAGAGGTTTTTGATTTTTTGTTAAGGGGATTTTCATTTTACTTCTTAAGTAGATTCCTTTATCATTTTTCGGCGTTGTTCTATTTGGCACCTCGTTTTGTCTCGCAGGCGAGTAAAGAAATTATTTTTAGAAAACAAATCACAAAATTATCTTGTGTCTCGCCGTCTTCCTACCGTTTTTGCCTCAGCCATCATTATTAAATGGTTCATGACTTCCTCCTTGATTTATTTTTATAAAAAATTATTATTTTTTTTTATATTTAAGCACATAAACTTTTCCGTTGTCAATCTCTTGCCAATCGTCAGCTTCTAGCTTAGCTTCTTCTAAAATTTTATCAAACCCCCACCAATAGTTATTTAATATGAAATATCCCTCATTTACGCCAGCTTGATTCATGGCCTGCCCAATTGTTTCTTTAGTAGGTTTTTCATAAACCATATTTAGGTAATATTTATATAATATTCCGCCAGTTGGGATGGAATAATAAAAAATATCGTTTTTATAATATTTATAAAATCCGTATTCCTTTAAGGAAGCGGCACTCACTTGTTGGTCGGCTAAAACAATAAAATCTTCTGAAGCATTGTTTTTTACCCAATTAACTGCTTTTATATCAGAAAGAGAGGTTGAATAACCCCTAGAATTAAAATAATGGTCAAAGCGTGGATAAGAAAAATAAAGTGAAGAAATTAAAATAGTTACCAGTAAAAAAGAGAAAGAAATTTTGATAAATCTGTTTTCATTTAAAATTTGCTGGACTAACCAATAAAAAAACATTGTCGCAAACGGAATTAGAAAAAACGCCACCATTAATAGCATGCGGTCTGCGTAATAAGTTCTTTCGTAATTTATCAAAAAATTAAATGGAATAAATTTAACGGTATAGTGTGAGGCCAGCAAAGCAATACTTGAAAATAAATACAGATAAGTCTTGTCTCTGATTTCCCTATGTCTTATTGCAATAACCAATCCGCCAACAAAAAACGCGACTAGAATATATTTGACATTAAAGCCATAGAGATATAAAAAATTTAGAATAAAATTCTCTTCAAATGGAACAAATAATCCACGAATCTGATCCGAAACAACGGAAACATCCGTACCTAGACATTCACTTCTTTGACCAATAAACCAAAAAATTATTGGCAAGGAAAAAGCCATCGCAAAATAAACTCCGCTGTAAGCAATCTTTTTAATTTTTGTTTTATCGGAATGATAAATTGTTAAAATTATTGCGAGTAAACAGGCAGGGATACCGGCAATCGGATGTACTGACAAGGCTGCTAACGCCAGGATATAAATAAAAATTAAATCAAAATAACTGACACATACAAAACCAATTAAAAGTTCAATAATCAAAAATAAATAAGCTAGATTTTGTGGAGTCGTAATGGTGAAATATGATACTGGAAATATCAAAACAGCCAGCGCTAAAATAGCCAAATTTTTTTTATCAGTAAATAGTTTATTCAAAAAATTCAATAACGCCCATGGCATAAAAATAGCTGCCATCACTGGCACCAACAATTTATCTATATAAAAAACTGCATCTGTAAAAAGTTTAGACAAAATCACCACCAAGCTATATTGACCAAGATAATAAAAAGGCTTGGGCTGCACATTGCCAATTTTATCTATCAAACTTTCAGTTGCTTGATGTATGAAAGGGTCAAAACCGTAATTTATTTTATAAACCATTGTAGCGATTGAAAAAAACAAAAAATAATACAACGGCATCAGAAACCACGAAAACGTAGGATTTTTAACAGCTAGCCATAAAAGAACGGCTGTTAACGCCCCGAATAAAGCAAAAAAATAAGTCGGCAGAACTTCCCAAGGAGAAACAATCGCTTCACTGGTTTGACTAATAAACAGTACAAAAAGAAGCGATCCATATAATATTAAAAAAATAACAACGAAAATAATAGTAGATTTAGACAGCTTGACTTTTGTATAGTTATTAACGGAATCCTTGAAAGGTTTTAAAAAAAGATGTATAATAAAGAAAGAAATAATAGCTAATATTACAGACAAAATACAGAAGAAATTAGTCAAATCAAAGAGATAATACAACAAAGCGCCCCAAATAGAGATTAGGCCAATCAGCATAAGCGCTGATCTAATAATTATATTGTTAATAAATTTAAATATTTTCATATTTTAAATATAGCATATTGTATGGTTATTTTCAGCTCATCGCCAAAAGTGCATGACTTCAAGACAGCTGATTACGTTTATTGGCACGATAAAGTATTGAAAAAAACTTTACTGAAATTGATACCGACTTACGTTTTGCCAAATCATATTACAGTATTTCGTTTTTTTACTACGCCAATTGTCGTCCTACTGATGCTTTACGGACAATATTATATTGGCTTAGCCGCTTTTTTATTCGTGGCTTTTACTGATATGATAGACGGGTCGCTTGCCAGAACTCGCAATCAAATTACAAATTGGGGAAAAATTTACGACCCCTTAGCAGACAAAATACTTATCGGTAGCATGGTTTTTATTATCGTTCTCCGCTACATAGATTTTTGGACATCAATTATTATTATCAGTATTGAAATAATTATTATAATCGTTGCCTGGGTTAGAAAAGCAAGGGGCAGGGAAATACAAGCTAACTGGTGGGGTAAAATAAAAATGATGCTCCAGGTTTTAGGAGTGACTATTTTACTTTTCTCAATAATTTTTGATTGGGCAGCTCTTTTACCTTTTGCTTCAGGAATTTTATATCTAGCGATTGCTTTTGCTGTTGTTAGTCTTTTGACTTATGGAATTTAAAACCAAGTATTTAAAAAATTTGTTTCTGAAAAACTGGCGACTATTTACTTTGATTGTAGCCGCTATTATTTTTTTTATTGGAACATCCGCTTATAATTATACGATTCAGCAGGAAGATTATATCAAGTGGCTTTCGCCTGATGAAACTGCTAATTATACTTTTGCCAAACTTTATGGACAAGAAAATACTTTAACAATTTTTGAAAAATATAATCTAGTTGCCGACGGTTTGATTATGCCAAGAAGTTTTCGCTCAGACAACGGCTGGCTCAAACCAGTGAGTTTTCTGGGAATTATTCTAATTTATGGCAAAATAGCAAGTGTTTTTTCTTCTCACGTATTACCTTATTTAACTCCACTTTTTGCATCAATCGGTATTATTTATTTTTATTTATTATTAAAAAAGTTTTTTGGCAGACGCAATGCTTATTATTCAGCTTTATTGTTGTCTGTTTTTCCTGTTTATATCTACTATTCGGCTAGGAGTATGTTTCATAATGTTTTATTCACGGTTCTCTTGATAGCCGGCTTATTTCATTTATCAAAGATCCTAGCGCACAATAAAACCAAAAATATATATTTAAACTCCGTTCATTGTTTTGCGTCAGGTTTATTCTTGGGATTAGCGGTAATAACCAGAGTTTCTGAACTACTTTGGTTAGCGCCGATTATACTAATAATCCTTTTGGCTAACATAAAACGATTAAACCTATTAAAAATTACTCTTTTTTTCGCAGCTTTTTCCACGGCCTTGATGCCGATGTTTTATTATAATCAAATTCTCTATGATTCTCCCTGGAATAGCGGTTATCCAGAAATGAACCAATCTATACGTAATATCTATCAAGCCAGCGGTAATTTAGCCGTTGATTCAATTTCAACTAATTTTACTGCTGTTAAATCAAATTTTAAAATAATAAGTCAAAACATATTCCATTTCGGTTTTAAGTTAAAACAAAGCGCACGAACTTTTTATTATTATTTACCTCACATGTTCCCGTGGTTATTTACATTAGGTTCTCTGGGCTTGATTTTATTTTTTCAAAAAATATCAAAATGGAAAAAAAGACATTATCTTTTTATAATTAACTATACCTTTTTATCACTAGTACTTATATTTTATTATGGTAGCTGGAGTTTTAACGACAATCCTGATCCAGCGAGTTTCACTATCGGTAATTCTTATACCAGATATTGGCTGCCTATTTATCTGGGACTTTTACCTTTTGCTAGTATGGCAATTATAAAATTTACAAAATTTTTCAAAAACAAAAAAATAATTATTGCTTCAAGAGCAATCGTCTTTCTACTCATCGCTGGCTTTTCGATTTCGTTTGTAGTTTTTGAAAAGGAAGAGGGTCTAGCAATTTCTAAAAAAAATCAATTAAATCAAAGGAATGAATTGGCTAAAGTATTGAGCTTGACTGAAAATAATTCAGTGATTATTACTCAGTATCATGACAAATTATTATTTCCAGAAAGAAAAGTCGTGGTCGGTCTCTTTGATGACAAGAATTTGATAAGCAGATACGCTTTATTAGCAGAACAGTTGCCTGTGTATTATTATAATTTTACTTTTCCCCAAAAAGACATTGATTATCTTAATTCAAAACGATTGTCTGAATTTGGCTTACACATTAACCCGATTGAAAAAATAACAAATTCATTTACTTTGTACAAAATTGAATTAAACAACAATTTTTTTCCTGTCATTCCCGTAGATATTAGGTAATTCGTTGATAAAAAAAGAAGTTTTCACCACCCTGTCATCCTCAGCTTGACTGGGGATCCATTTTAAAACCAAGTATGCCGAATTTTAACCAACAGACAGTAAATAAGATTTTATTGCTATTTAATAGATTCCCGCTTTCGCAGGAATAACAAAAAATGTTTTGATTAATAATAATTACTACAAAAGTGTGATTTTAAATAGCACTTTTTATTTCTGCTCAAAGGGCGAAAAATGCTATAATTAACATATGCCAAAAAACAAATTAAAAAACATCGGAATTGACGCTCGCTTTTACGGTCCGCTTGGAAAGGGCTTGGGTAGATATGCACAAGAAATAATAGATAATATCATAAAAATAGATTATCAAAATAAATACACGATATTTCTTAGCAAAGATAATTTTGACCAATTCAAAACCAATAATCAAAATGTAAAAAAGGTACTAATCAATATACCGTGGTATGGCTTTAAAGAACAATTGTTTTTTCCGTATTACATAAAAAAAGCAAGGGTTGATTTGATGCACTTCCCGCACTTTAATGTGCCTATTTTTTGTCCAGTAAAATTCATTGTTACTATACACGATTTAATTTTGACAAAATATCCGACTATTCGCGCTTCTACTTTGTCCCCATTCTTTTATAAGATTAAAAATATCGGCTATAAACTGACTATTTCTTCTGCTATAAAGCGAGCAGAAAAAATTATTGCTGTCTCGCAATATACCAAAGATGATATAATACGTTATTTTCATGTCGATTCGGAAAAAATTAGCGTAACTCATGAAGGTGTAGCCAATTTATCAAAAGAACGCGATACGCTTTTTGATTCTGATAACAATGACACAATCTCTCTTTCAGGTTATAATATAAACAAGCCGTATCTTCTTTATGTGGGCAATGCTTATCCACACAAAAACTTAGAACGGCTAGTTGATGTTTGGCAAAATATAACAAATAAAAATAAAAATTTCCAATTAGTTTTAGTTGGCAAAGAAGATTATTTTTACGATCGACTCAAAAAATACGCTGCTAGTAAAAATCTTTACACAGATGATAAGCCAACAAAAATTATATTTTCTGGTTATGTGCCAGACCAAATATTGAAAATTCTTTACCAAAAAGCTTTGTTATTTATATTTCCATCTTTATATGAAGGATTCGGTTTACCTGCACTCGAAGCTATGTCTAGAAAATTAGCCGTCGTTAGTTCAAATAGAGCAAGCTTGCCAGAAATTTTAGGCGAAGCGGCGTTATATCTTAATCCAGAAGACAAAGATGATATGACAAAAAAAATTACAATTGCCATGGAAGATGCTAATTTAAGAAAGAAATTAATTGAATCCGGATTGAAACAAGTAAAAAAATACAGCTGGTGGGAATGCGCAAATAAAACGTTAACGATATATAATTCAATTTTAACCAGAAGGGATTAAATTGTGCCAAAAAAAATGAGCACCAATCTATTCGTGAAACAAGGAGAAGAATCTTCCAGATTTGTTGTTGATTTGAAACAAAAAATAGATGAACCAGAAAACGCACAAAATATTTTTTTCAAACTAGCGCAACATTTCAACCAAATATTATTTATTTTTAAAAATTGGTTATCTGATATATTCAAAACAAAAAAGGTTGACATGAGTCTGGTTGAAAATTTGTTTAGATTAAAACTTGATAACTTTAACAAAAATCTAAACGAAAGATTAAACCGATTGGCTTTCTGGAACCTACTTGAATTATTTATTTTTATTATTACAAAAATAGTAAAAATCATTTCCAAAATTGCCTATACGGTTGGCTGGACATTAATTTTTATAATCAGATTTATCTCTTTATTATTTGTTAAATTTTTGAATCTTGGCTTATCAATAAAAAATCGTTTATTTTTAATAACGCAAAACAAATTAAATTATTCGCTAGGCGCTTTGAAGGAAAAATCTGCAGTTACAAAAGAATTAATTAATAAAAATTCGCTCAAATTAACACCAAGACCGAAGTTACTATATTTGAAACCAGTCATAATTTTTTCTATCACCCTTTTATTATTAATACTCCCAATAAAAGCATTTACCTATTACAAAAATATAAAGCAAGTGGGTGGTCAGGTTTTAGGCGTTAGTGAAAAAGCAATAGATAATTTAAACAAAGGAGGGGAGTCTGTTGCCCAATTAAGTTTTGACGAAGCTAGCTATGATTTTACTCAAGCCGCCGACAATCTTCTTCAAGCTGAAGGATATCTAGAAAACATTAATGAACTAATATTCAAAATAGCTTCTATCTCACCGAATGAAGATATCCGCCTAGCCGCCATAAGTAAAAACATTATAAAAGCTGGGCAATATGGTGCTGAAGCAGTTAAAGAAATAACCGAAGCAATTAATTTTCTTTTGAGTCCAGACGAGCAAAGTCTAACTGAAAAAATAAATAATTTTAATAAAAAAGCCAATTTAGCCTTGGCCAACATAAATAATCTTAAGACAGAAATTTCAACTATTGATTCTGATAAATTGCCAAGTAAATATCAAGAAGATTTCATAAAAATTACTGACAATATAACGCCATTGTTTGACGGCTTAAGTTCGTTTCTGAGCATAACGGAAAATCTATCAGCTTTTCTCGGTAGCGAGCAAGACAAACGATACTTGCTTATATTTCAAAATAACGCAGAAATGCGAGCTAGCGGCGGTTTTATCGGTAGCTATGCTATCATTGATTTTCGCGAAGGCAAAATAAAAAATCTGGAAGTACCCGGTGGCGGTAGTTACGACACAGAGGCGGGATTATTAACAAAAGTCAAAGCTCCAGAACCGCTCTGGCTAGTAAATCCACTCTGGCATTTTTGGGACGCTAATTGGTGGCCTCATTGGCCATTATCAGCCCAGAAACTCGAATGGTTCCTAGAAAAAAGCGATGGACCGACTGTTGATGGCGTAATCGCTATTACCCCGACAACCTTAGAAAGAGTGCTTGAAATTTTTGGACCAGTTGATTTGAGTGAGAGTTACGGCTTAATAATTAATTCCGATAATCTTTGGCTACAATTACAAACATTAGCCGAACAAAAACCTGACCAAACCAAAACTCCCAAAAAAATAATTGGCGACTTGATGGTGGAGATTATAGATGAGCTTCCAAAACGTATAAATAAAGATTTGGCCATTGGTTTGCTTAGCGTGCTTGAAGAAAGCTTGTCTGAAAAACATATGTTGTTTTATTTTAATGACGAAATATTACAATCAACAATTGAAAAATTCGGTTGGGGTGGAGAAATCAAAGATACAAAATGGGATTATCTGTCAGTGATAAATACCAATATCGCTGGAGGTAAAAGTGATAAAAAAATAGAAGAAAATATTACTCACCAGTCGAAAATAATGCCCAATGGCAATATTGTAAATACTGTCACAATTGATAGAATTCATAATGGTATAAAAAACGAACCTTTTGTCGGCGTAAGAAACGTAGACTGGATGCGAATTTATGTTCCACAAGGCAGTATTTTGCTGGAAGCTCACGGGTTTAAACCAGTTGATGAAATTTATTTTGAAAGTCCAGAAGCCCAATGGATAGATGATCCCGACGTTATGAAAGTTAATAGTGAAATAAAAATTGACCAATCAACTGGCACCAAAGTTTATAATGAACTCGGGAAAACCGTTTTTGCCAACTGGTCGCAAGTCGACCCAGGTCAATCAACCAAACTTTACCTTAAATACAAATTGCCATTTAGCTTAGAAAATTTTAATTACACTCAAGAAGAAACCGAAGAAAATAAAATAACTAATTTTATTGATTTAATAAGCAATAAAGAAGAAAAGTTGCAACCATATTCGTTGTTGATTCAAAAACAACCAGGATCAACCAACAGCTCTATTTCATCCGAATTAATTTTTAGTGGCAAGCAAGATATTATCTGGAAATATCCAAAAGAACTATTAATTAGCCAAAATGGCTGGAATCTTAACACAACTTTAAATAAAGATAAATTTTTTTCTATTCTTTTATCTGAATAAAAAATATGATCAAAATTAAAAACAAAAAATCAAGTTTAACTGAATTTATTAAAAAACCGATTCCAACAGACAAAGAAATTGAAAAATTCGACGAATACATAGACAACAAAGCTAGAAAAGAGGAAATTCAAGAAAGTTTAACAGAGATATACAAAGACGAAAACGGAGAAATGATAAACGTCAGTAAACTTGATATGAGAAAAAGCCGAGGTTGGTTTTATCGAATTACAGTTTCGCTATTTATCTTGGCTATCCTGGGTCTAACCGGTTATGCCTCTTATTATTTTATATTTTCTAATCAATTCAAAGAAAATTCAACTTTAAGTTTGGAATTAAAAGCTGAAAAGGAGACTACAGCCGGAAAAGAGTTTTTTTACACAGTTAAACTAAACAATAGTGAAAATGTAGCTTTGACTAACATAGAAATTAAACTACGATATCCAGATGGTTTTATATTCCTAGACAGTGAACCAAAGCCATCGCTAAATAATGACACTTGGGACATTTCACGTTTAGAATCCCGTACTTCCCAACAAATTAAAATAAAAGGAAAAATAGTTTCCGCAAATGATCAAACTTTAGTAGCTTTTGCTGACGCCACCTACACTCCAGAAAATTTCTCTAGTGAGTTCAAAAAATCAACTGACACAGAAATAACCGTCGAATCAATTGGCATGGAAATTTCATCAGACAAATCATCGTCAGCGTTTATCGGCGAAAAAAATAAAATTACTTTATCAATAAAACCAAACGAAGATAATTTTATACATAATTTTTTAATTAATTTTGAGGTGCCAGAAAATTTTTCAATTTCGGAAAGCGAAAATTTGCCAGAGAACATAAAGCAAAAAGCAAACAAAAAAAATTCATTCATTGTCTCTGAATTAGGAAACGAAAAAATTGATTTAACGATTGATTTTATTATTAAAGAAAAAAAAGAAGACAAACAAAATGTAGTAATAAAATTTGATTATGCCGAAAATACTGAAGAGGAAACTAGCTATCATAATTTTTACAAAGAAACAGTTGAATTTGAAATAACCAAAAGCGATTTGAATCTTAGTTTATTCGTCAACGGTTCTCAGTCCGATCAAGGCGTTAATCAGGGAGAAACGATGAATTATCTATTGAACTACGCAAATAAGGGCGATTCGGAACTAAAAGATATTATAATTATGATGGTAATCGAAGGTGATATGATAGACTGGCCATCGCTAAAAAGTAATATAGACGGTCGAGTCAGTAACAATACAATTAGCTGGAGCAAACTAGAGATACCTCAATTAGAAAATCTAGCCAAAGACGAAGAAGGATCAATCAACTTTTCCCTTAATCTAAAATCGTTTGCCCAAATAAATTTACCTTCAAGTGATTTTATTAAAAATTATGCGCAATTTAGCATAGGGGATGATGAACCGGAAAAATCATCTACCAACAAAAGTAATACTATTATTAATAAAATAAATTCAGATTTGCGTTTTAGTGAAGCAGCTCTTTATTTTAATGATGACAATATCGCAGTAGGCACAGGTCCATTACCGCCAAAAGTTAACGAGGCTACCAGTTTTAAAATTTATTGGACAATTGAAAATAATTTGCACGAATTAGCTGAACTGCAAGTAAACCTACCTCTGCCTGGATATATTAAATGGGATAACAAAAATCAAACCTCGGTCGGTCAGCTTAGCTATAATCGCGAAGAGCATAAAATAAATTGGTGGATTGGCAGATTGCCGACTACTGTTTATCGCGCTAGCGCTGAATTCAATATAAGCTTTACACCCGAAGAAGAAGACAGAAATAGAATTGTAGTTTTGCTACCAGGTGCAAAAGCGACAGCTATTGATAATGAAACAAAAGCAAAAATTACCATTTCAACCAAAGCGCAAACAACTCAATTAAAAGATGATCAGATAGCGAATACTACAGGAATTGTCCAATAACTATGTTTAAAGTTTTAAAAAAATCAAAAATATCATCAGCACGCCTTGGTCTTTTGTCTACGCCACACGGAAAAATAAAAACTCCAGCTTTTTTTCCAGATGCAACTAGAGGAATTATCAAAACTTTGAGTAATCGCGATTTAGAGAGTCTGGGATTGGAATCAGCAGTAATCAATACTTTTCATCTCCATAATCAACCAGGAATAAAAATTATAAAAAAAGCCAAAGGAATACATAATTTTATCAATTGGAAAGGACCATTGATATCCGACAGTGGGGGATTTCAAGTTTTTTCTCTATTACATAAAAATCCAAAATTAGGTAAAATCTTAGACAAATACGCAGAATTTAAATCTCCGATTGACGGCTCTCTATTGAAATTAAGTCCAGAAAAATCAATCTCAATTCAATTTGATTTAGGCACGGATTTGATAGTTTGTCTTGACGATTGCTCTCCCTATGACCACAACATTGAAAAAATTACCAAGTCAGTCAAGCGAACTATTGTTTGGGCCAAAAGATGCAAAAAAGAATACGAGAAACAAATAACTAAACGAAAATTAACAAATACACAAAAACCAAAAATAATCGCCGTTGTTCAAGGTGGCGAGGACATTCAGCTAAGACAGTATTGCGCCAAAGAATTGATAAGCATCGGTTTTGATGGTTATGGTTTTGGTGGTAGACCAGTTGACGCAAAAAATAATTTTCTTGATTCTATTATAGGCGAAACGGCAAAAGTAACACCTGATAATAAATTCAGATTTGCTCTAGGAGTTGGTCAACCAGAAGACATTACTAAGTGCGTCAAGATGGGCTGGGATTTATTTGATTGCGTTATACCGACACGGGAAGGTAGACATGGAAAACTGTTTTTTCATAATCCCAAAAAAAATAATAAAAATTTCTACAAAACTATTAATATCAAAAATTCAATCTTTAAAAACGATTTGACGCCTATCAACAAAAACAGTCAGGTAGCTGAATTAAAAAATAATTCAAAAGCCTATTTGCATCATCTCTTTAAAGTAAACGAGCCTGTTGGTCAAAGATTGGCCAGCTTGAATAATCTTGAGTTTTATCTTATATTTATAAGTAGCCTAAGAGAAAGCATTAAATTAAACTTATTATAAACAATTAATTGAAAACTATGGAAATAAGCAAAATTATTCAGAGAAAACCAGCAGCTTCCACCAAAGCTCTTGATGGTTTGATTTCAACCATACTTTTGACGATTTTTTTATTGTGCCCGTTGTTTTTTACTGGGCTAGTCGCGCAAAACACTGGATTTGAAAAAATGACTCTTTTTTATTTCTTGGTTCTCTTGGGTACTGTCGCCTGGGTAACAAAAGGAGTGATTGTCGGCGAACTGAGTTTCAAACGCACTCCGCTGGATTGGCCGATTGTGGGTATAGTTATTTTTTATGTCATTTCAACAATTTTATCAGTAAATCCAAAAATTAGTTTGATAGGTTCTTATGGAAATGCGCCAAAAGGTTTAATCGCTTTTTTGTCGTTTGTTTTATTCTACTATTTAGTTATAAATAACATCACGACCAAAAGACTCAAGATTATATTCTGGTCATTTGTTGCTTCTGTCTCTTTCGTTTCTGTCTATACATTACTTCAACTTTTTGGCATATTTCTTTTGCCGTTAGCCATCACTCAGGCAATCAACTTTAACCCGATTGGTTCAATGTCGTCATTAACTATATTTTTGGTGTCTGTTTTGCCGATGATTATTGTCGCTATGAGTCAAATCAGAGAAATTCATCCCGATTTAAAAAGCAACTTTCTTGTTTGGCCGATTAAATTTATTCTAGGTCTAGTCGGTTTGACAATTCTTTTTATCCTATCATTATTAAACGCTTTTACTTTTTGGCCAGCAGCCATCGCTGGTATAGTGATAGTCTTGATGTTTTTCTTGTCAAAAATAATAAAAATATCCAATACAAACATTATTATTCCCATAACTACCTTTCTTTTACTAATTATTTTACTGGTTTTGGGCAATTTTAATATTATGACTATTGATTTACCAACAGAGGTAAGTCTGTCAAGAAGTGCTTCGTGGGATATTGCCAAGCAGAGCATGGTAAAAGACCCGTTTTTTGGATCAGGTCCTTCAACTTTTGATTATAGTTTTGGTAAATACCGAGGAGGGGATTTTAATAATTCAACTTTATGGAATGCTAGGTTTGATAATGCTAGCGGTTATCTTTTTGAAGAAATAGCGACTGTCGGCATTCTGGGAGCATTGATGCTTGTTGTTATTGTTTTAATAGCCCTATCAAGCATCTTTTTAACATTAATAAAAAACAAGAAAGAAGATATTCAACCACTACTGCTAGCTACCTTTGCCAGTTTGGTAACTAATTTAATCTTAATTTCCTTATTTTCAATAAATGGCTCTTTGGTTATTCTGTCTGTGCTAATTTTTGTCTTAACTCTAGCAATAACAATTGCTGGATATTCAGAAAAACTTAAGTCAATAAATTTGTCTTTTCGCGCGTCGGCAAAATATGCCTTGGCTTTAGCAGCGATTTTTTTGACAGTCAGCGCCGGAGTAGTAATTTTGTTCACTATGGGCCTTAAAATGTATATAGGTGATACTCTGGCCAAAAAATCATTAGTCGCCACTGATTTAGAGCAAAGAATAAATATCATGAACAGGGCAATACAAATCGCGCCATATCAAGACGCTTATCTTTTAAACATTGCTAACAATTACATGGCTTTGGCAAATCAAGAAGCAACTACCGGCAATGACCAAACGCTGATATCCAACGCCCTTTCCCTGGCAATAGAATATGGCAAGAGAGCTAACGAATTCGCGCCAAACAAAGTTTCTAATATAGAGGCCTTAGCTCTGATTTACGAAAATGCTTCATTCTATGTCAGAGGTTCTCTGGAATGGGCTGAAAAATTATATGAACAACAAATACAGCTTGAACCAGATAGTCCTACTCCTTATATAAGATTGGCTTTGATTAATATGGCCAAGTCAAACGCCGAAACCGATGAAGCGGAAAAAGCATTCTACATTAATGAGGCTATAAAAAAATATGACCAAGCAATAGAAAAGAAATCTGACTTAGGCGCAGCTTATTACGGCAAATCAATTGCTTATGAGGCCTTAAGTAATATGGACGAAGCAATTGAGCAGTTGAAAAAAGCCGTGGTGTCAACGCCAAATAATTTGGATTACAGATTTGAACTTGGCAGAATGTATTATAATCGAGGTGTTAATCAATCAAGTTTGTCGCAAACCGCTACTGAAGAAATCACTAAAGGCGAAGGCGAAGAAGAAGACTTGAGTGTTGAATCAGAAAAAATCACTAACACGACTACTAAAAATGATGACTTAGCAATGGCTGAACAAATGTTTTTGAGTATTGTTCAGTCAAATCCGAATCATGCTAATGCTTTGTATAGTTTAGCGTTAGTCTATCAAAAGACAAACCAAACTGCTAACGCTAGAATAGTAGTTAGTGCCTTATTGGGTTTACTTACGGATGAAGCGAGTATTGATGCGGTAAAAAAACAGTTTCCTGGTCTATATTAAGAGATAACCCAAAAACTATTTAATGTTCTAATAGTCGCTCCCGGCGTTAATATTTATTCAACTTTCCGAAAATAATCAAAACTGATGAAAATAATAACAGACAAAATTTTGATTGAAGAATTAAAAGAAATGGCAGACAAGATGTTTGGCAATTTGGTAAAGGCAGTTATTGATATTGAAAAAGAAATTATGGCAGTTGACGCTGAACTGCATGCCGATGAAGAAGCTCTTCTCTTGGAAAACGGCTCAGCGCAAAAAAATCTTTGGGGAATAAATATTTATCCGGAATTAATCGGTGATGATTTTGTAGAATTTGATTCAATGATAAATCTGCGTCCGGCGCAGGGCAACCGAAGCAGGGGAATTGATAATATTGAAGTTCAGAAAAAAATTTTGGAAATAGTCAATAAATTAGTTCACCTATGTAAAAAGTAAATGGAATATCAGCATAAAAATTTGGCAGGCGGAAGATGGAAAAAACTCTCGTTTTTCGAACAAATGGCAAATGTCGGAAGCGAGGTGGAACGGACTATTAAATGGAAAAATAAGCGTAACCCCCAATACAGTCAAATGGCGTTTGAACGCGCGTTAGAACTTTTGGATTTAACCATTGCTGATAAAAAAAGTAAAGGCCGTTTAAAAGAATTATCGCGAGTTCGGGAAACATTGGCTGATTATTTCGCTTTTGAAAATATTTATCAGTCAACCGACAAAAGTTGGCAGAAATATTTTTACGCCTTTAGTTTTGCGGCAAGAATAAATTTGTAAAAAATAAATTATTAAAATTATTTCTAATAAAAACGCCTCGCAACCTAGCGAGACGTTTTTATTTGGTACCAAAAAAAACAAAGTGATAAGCAAAACGGTTTGCGGAGTGTTTTTATTTTATTATTTTTTACCTGTCACTATAGACTTAGATCCGTAATCCATTTCCTCGTTGCATAAATATTTCCCGACCATTTAGAACACAAAATAATTTTTCTGTCAATATTGGTAAAAAACGCTTGACAACAATAAGCTTTTTTGCTATGACTCCAATACGAGGCTTTCTCAAAAAAAGCACATCTAAATTTAATTCTATGGAGAATCTATCTCCAAAAATTATTTTACAAATAATTTCGACAAATTTTGTCATATTTAATGTTGCTTAACCGCGGTTCATATCCGACGGTTTTTTTGTATAAAAAAGTATTGTCATCCCGTACTTGATACGGGATCCAGTTCCTTTATTCTTTGTCATTCCGTACTTGATGCGGGATCCAGTTCCTTTCTTATCTGTCATTCCGGGCTTTGACCCGGAATCCATTCACTTATTAAAAATAACTAAATTTACATATTTTTTATCATTTCCGCTGATTACTTCGGTGGGAATCCATCTTTATATTAATAACTAACAAAAAACATAATTAAAGGTTTTTTAAACTTATGAACAAAAAGAATTTTTTAACAAAAAAGATAACAATTTTTACTGCCGTAGTCTTTTTGATGGGCAGTTTTTTTGTAGTTAATCCGTCTTTTGCTCTTGAACTAACGACTTGGTATGTCGGCACAATGAGCGTTGACGAAGGGGCTTTACTTGGAAGTGCAAATAATCCTTATTCAACAATTCAGGCAGCCATTGATGCCGAAACTACTCTGTCTGGCGATACAATCAATGTCTTAGCCGGGACTTATGAAGAAAATTTAGAAATAACAACAGATAATTTAGTTCTTGTTGGTCAAGACTTAACAGGTCAAGTCAAGATATAATGAGCTTTGGCTTTTCAGAGACTGAAGAAGGACCATATTTAGAAACATTCCCACCAATTATAAAATCTACTGGGGGAAATAGGGAATTTACATTATATATGAGAGAAGAAAATCTTACTAATGAAGTAATCTCTGGAGATGTTTTAATAACTGTTACAAATTCTGAAGGCGAGTTGACTTGTGCAGATTTTGAAGAAATGTATATTAATGTAAAACATCTTGCACCTGCTCCAGAAGTGGATTGGGTACCTTCTAATGGAGGTGTTAATGTAATGCTTTGGGATATTTGTAATCAAGCAGATGCTAATACTATAACCTTTAATTATCCAACACAAGCATTTGAAGCTGGATTAATAGAGATATCTAAGATTGACGTAACATTTACAGAAGAGGCTTTAGGAACATATACCTTTGAAACCCAATTAGTTGCAAATGAAACAACCATTATAACTGGTATAACTGACGGCGATTACATAATCAAAGTAACTAACGCAGATGTAACATTAGACGGATTAACAGTTGATGGTACTGGAAATAATATTAAAAATGGTATTTGGTATTATGATGCTAGTGGAGAGATTAAAAATAGTATTGTTCAGGGTCTTGAGCGAGAGAACTTAGGAACAGCCATACGAATAGAAAATTCTGCAGTGGATGTTACAAATAATTTGCTTAAAGAGTTTTGGCGTAATGGTATTTTTGTTCGTGATGTTGGGAGTAGTGAAATAACTCTATTTGGAAACGAAATTATTTGTCACAGCATTGATGATGTAAATGGCGCTTATCATGGAATTGAAATTGGATGGGGTGCAAAAGATGTAACTATTCAAGAGAATACAATTTATGATTCAGTCATATCAACTATAGGATTATTAGATTGGAATTGGAGTTCTCAAGGAATAGTTGTTTGGGGTTCTGGAGTCGCAACAATGACTTCAACTGCAAATATTATTGACAATACAGTTCATCATGTAATGGAAGGAATTCATGTTGGTTTTCAAAGTCTTGATGGAGATACTTCCTACGCATTAATAAGTGGGAATTATGTATATGATTGTTTATGGGGTATTGGTGTTGTGGGCGACGCTGATGCAGATATTGAAGATAATATAGTAGATATGCTTGACCAAAATGTCATTGATTTTGTTGCTGGTTCAGGCGAATGTATTTGGGTTGGAGGAAGTTATTCAGGTAGTTTTGTAGAAGATTCAACAGCAACAATAACTGGAAATACACTTAATAATTGTGATATGGGTATTGATCTCTATGAGAACGCTGATGTTACAATTACTGGAAATGATATAACAAATAATGACTATGGAATTAAGACAAACAGTTCGGGAAGTGAGTCTTGGTCTCAAACCGTTGTTGCTAATTCAAATAAAATTGTTGGAAATTTAGATTATGGAGCTGACAATACTGCAAATACAGCTACTTTTAACGCCACGAATAACTGGTGGGGAACAACTGATGGAAGTGTAATTGCAACAATTGTTTCTGGAAATGTTGATTATTCTCCTTGGTTAGGGGCAGAAGTTGAAACAAGCCCAATGGCTTGGTATACCAATGATAATATCCAAGATGCAATTAATGTAGCGACTGCAGGTGACACGATCAATGTCGCTGCTGGGACATACACAGAAAATTTAACAATTGATAAAGAATTAATTCTTACGGGTGCGGGCTATGGAAATACAATCATTAGTGTTGCTGATGGTATAGCTATTGAGATAACTTCAGATAATGTTGAAGTGTCTGGATTTAAGATAACCCATTCCGACATAGACGAAGAAACTGATTTGGGAATTTTATTAAATACTGTGAATAACTGCACGATAGAAAATAATTATATATACCTTAATTCAATAGGTATAGAAATTTTAGATTCTGGTAGTAATACTATTAATTTAAACGTAATTGAATTAAATGCAGCTGGAATTTATTTTGAGGGGACTACCGATGAAAAAGGGGTTGTACCTGCAATACCCGAAACAGAAAATGGCCCGTTTTAT
>CAZKKV010000002.1:0-42560 GCA_964553705.1 uncultured Gammaproteobacteria bacterium | reverse complement strand
TTATTGTATATTCTGAGCCGAGACCGGGACTTGAACCCGGGACCCCTTCCTTACCATGGAAGTGCTCTACCAGCTGAGCTATCTCGGCGCTACTACGCTAAAGCTTCATAGCGTAAATTAATTTATTTGAACTTACTTTTGCGATAATTAAAATAACTAATAACTTACAACCAATAACTCTAAATCTAATTATTAGTTATACGCTATTAGTTATCTTGTTATAATTCATCAATCTGTTTTTTGAAATCCTCTAATTTTTCATTCTCTGGATTAGCTTTTTCAAGATTACCATAAACATCCAAGGCTAAATCTTTATCTTTTTTCATTATACTGATTTCAAGCATTATGTCAAGATATCTAGGGTTATTTGGCTCTATTTTTAACGCTTGTTCAATACGTCTTATTGCTTCATCAAAATAATCTTGTTCTAAATTTACTTCAGCCAAACTAAAATAAATTTGCGCTATTTGCTTGTTATAATCAACTTTGTTGCTAGCTAAAATTTTAGTCTCAAATAATTTCAATATATGCTCATAGGTTTGCTTTGCTTCCTCAAAATTCTTTTTCTCCAAATAAATATCCGCTAATTTTTTAAATGCCTTTAAGTTTATTGGATCCTGACTAATTATATCAATTAAATTTTTTTCCGCCTCCTCATAGCTTTCTTGTCGGCACAACTCTTCAACATCTATCAACGTCTTTTCGATTGACAGTTCCTTTTTATCTCCTGATAATTCTAATTTTGGTCGATACTCTTTTTTTAATTCATTCAATCTGCAATAATAATTTTTAAAAAAATCACTCAACCAACTAAATACTGGTATTATTACACGGCTAATTTTTGACCACCATTTAATTATATTTCTTTTAATTCTATTACCAATAATCCGTTCTTTAAACTTGGCTTCTTTTTCGGCTGGAATATTATCGACATCCAAATTAGATAAAACAGAAAATTTCTTTATCGAAACAACTATTATTATACCCAGACTAACCAGAATTAAAATTAATGGTACGATATTGTACATAGTAAATTTATTTTTAAGTTTCTATATTCTTGATAATTATCTTATTAGCGCTACCAAAAAGTTTCATCTTGTCAATTACTACTTTTTCTACCGCCTCTATGGTTGGTTTAAGTAAATTTCTAGGATCAGTTTCTTTTTTATTGTTTTTGCAATTTTTTATTAGTTCTTGGCAAAAAGCTATTTTTATATCACTGCCAATATTTATTATATTTACACCCTCTTTTATCGCCTTTTTAATTTTTTTATCAGGTAAACCTGAGCCACCATGAAGCACAAAAGTTTTTTTTGTTTGTTTGATTATTTTTCTAAGAAGCTCAAACTTTATATCTTCATTCTTATAAACGCCATGAGCTGTACCGACTGCAGCAGCCAGAGTATCAACATTCGTCTCTTTAGCAAATTTTATTACTTCGGCTAAATTCGCTATTGGGATATCTTTTATTTTTCCAGCTATGTTTCCATGTCCGCCGATTATAGAACCTACTTCTCCTTGTACCCATACACCTTTACGATGAGCAAACTTAACAACCTGTTTTGTTATAGCGATATTTTCGTCTAGGGGCAAGACTGAAGCATCGATATGCACTGAAGTAAAACCAGCATTAATACATTCCAAAACCGATTCAAAACTTTTGCCGTGATCCAATTGCAGGGCAATAGGCACTTTAGCGGCAATATTTTTTGCCACTGTTGAAACCAAATGAGTTATCGGTTTCAATCCCATGTAATTTATTGTACTTTCAGATACTTGTATAATGGCTGGAGATTTTGTTTCAACTGCTGCTTGAGCTACACCCAAAATAGATTCCACACTGTGAATATTAAAAGCGCCTATGGCATAACCGCCTTTTTTAGCTTGTTTAACTATTTCCTTAATATGGACTAACATATTTTTGGACTATCTTAAATTATTTTATTTATTTTGCTATTGATTGTGCTACCTTATAAAATTCATTTACATCTAAGCTAGCACCACCAACTAATAAACCATCAACACCTTCTATGTTTATAAAACCACCAACGTTTTGACTGTTTATACTACCTCCATATATAATTCTAAAATTTTTGCTAACAGTCTGCATACCAAACATATCATTTAAAGTTAGTTTAATTATTTTGTGTGCATACTCTGCTTCTGAAGGCTCAATAGCAGTACCTGTTCCGATTGCCCAAATAGGCTCATACGCAACAATTACTTGCTGATTACCCAAGATATCTATATCACTTAATGCTAATTTTAATTGTTCTGTTAAAACAAAATCACGTTTTTCTGTTTTTCTCTCTTCCCAGTTTTCTCCAATGCAAATTACTGGCACTAAACTCTCAGCATTTAAAACAGCTTTCACTTCTTTGTTTATCATTTCATAATTCTCTAATAAATGCTTACGTCTTTCACTATGTCCGATTAAAACATATTTACAACCTGCTTCAATTAACATCTCTGGAGAAATTTCGCCAGTATATGCGCCGTTTTCATTCCAAAAAACGTCTTGACCTCCAACTTCTACTGCGGTTTTTTCAAATATCTTACTAATCTCGTCTAAAACAATAAAAGATGGACAAACTACAATCTTGCCTTTTCTAAAATTTTTAAATTTGTCTTTCATCTTTTTTGCTAATTCTAAACTTTTAGCTAATGTTAGCTTCATTTTCCAGTTAGCAATGATAATTTTTTGCTTCTCCATATTTTTAAAATAAATTTTAATCTTGATTACAGTATATCATTTTAATTTGGTATTCTCAAATTTATAATTTTTCATAAATAGCTTTAATCAATTTTTCCGTTTCTTCAAAGCGAGCTCCATTATTGCCTGTGCCTAAAACTACAGTGATTATTTCACCGCCTTCAGTATTTTTAAACTTACTGACCAAGCAATACCCGGCAGCGTCTATATATCCTGTTTTGCCATCTAAAACTGTTATATGCTCAGTTTCCAAATTTTTGTCAGACAACAAATAATTTGTACTATAAATTACTTTTTTTCTACCACCCGTAGTTTCATATTCGTATTTACTAGTCGAACAAGCTTTTGCTAAATCGTCGTTTGAAAAAGCTATGTCAGCCAATTTAGCGACTTCTCTGGCAGTCGAAATATTACCACTGTGCAAACCTGACACCTCAACAAAACGAGTATTTTTAAAACCCAAAGTCTTTGCTTTTTCGTTCATTTTATCGACAAATTCCTGCTCGGTCATACCAGTTGAATGAACTAGGGCTACTGTCGCGGTATTGCCTGAACCAACGAGACTGGTGTAGAACAAATCTTTTGTTTTTACCTCTTCTCCTGTGTAAAGATAAACTATTCCCCCATCTCTTCTATCAGACTCTTTTATTTTATAAATTTCATCCCAGCCAGGATTATAATCCAAAAACACCAAGGCTGTTATGAGTTTAGTTATACTAGCTATTGATCGCGGTTGATCTATTCGTTTTTCAAAAAAGATATCTCCACTTTGACAATCCATTGCCAAAGCATTATCAGCCTGCATATCTAAATCATTGATAATAATTGTTTCTCCTTTTATTTGACTAGTCGGCAATCGCTTTATCGGCTGATCAAGTTGTGGCAACTGCGGTAAATTCGGCAAAAATAATTTTTGAGTTTCGTCAACCATTTTGGCAACGGCATTCTCAAAATCAATTTGATCTTCAACTAATTTGTCCTCTACTTTATTTTCTTCTGATACGCCCAATACTGCACCTTCCTGCTGATAATTGTATGATGACACAAACATAACTGGCGCTAATCCGATTAACCCACTAAACAGCGAAGTTGATATAATAAAACTAATTGCTGCCGAAATCAACATAAAATTATTTGTGATATTTACTTATTAGATACTGACGATCTTCCCAAAACAATTTTGCCTGTTCTTTTATTTCCTCTTCACAATCTTCAAAGGGTTTATCTAGTGTGGATCTAAAAAAACTAATAAAGCGACCAAAATACAAAGGTTTAATAGCTTCAATCAAGCCAGCGTTTAAATCAGTTCTATCATAAGCGTATAGCACATCAAAAAGGATTTTATACCAAAGCTGATCGTCTATTTCTATTTTGCCAACTTCATACATTCTTTTAATTTTTTTAAAAACCACTCCGCTCAAAGCTCGTTGAAGTAAATCTTCGTTAGCCTGAAAATCAAAAATCGAAGTTATCTTCATGCTTTTATAGTCAACCCCCAGAGTCTGCGGTTTAGCAAAAGTTTTTTTACCAAAATATTTTACAGATTTTTCCCCTTTATTATCAAGCCATAATTTTTTGTTAGCTAAAACATTTTTGAATAATGTCGCAACAACCTGAGAAAACATCGGTCCAAGTTTAGGAGCGCTCGGTTTATGAATTTTTGCGCCTAATCCGACTTGTGCTATTTTAAATCCTCCGGTAATCGCATTAATCGTCATAAAAATATCTATACCATATTTATAGGTAGTTTTATGCCATTTCTGTTTAAGCCAATATTCAACCAATTTAGGCGAAAAGGCAAAGTCACCGCCAATCGGTTGACGTATATTCAAACCAAATAAACCATAAATTAGCGGATAACATATATGATTAGTAATTGAACCATCATATTCACATCTTGAATAATAAGGAGTTGCTAAGTCGTAGCCAGTCAATATCGGCGTCAGTAAATTTTTCATCCATTCCGACGTAATGCTTTCTAAATCAGCATCTACTACGGCCACTGCCTTTGCGTTTAAACGGCTGGCGTAATTGAAAAGGTTGTATAAATTTCTACCTTTGCCCATAACTCCTCGGACTGTCGAAATATAAATTTTCGGATTAGCTGTTTTTACATTCAAAAAAATTTTTTTTGTATTATCTGGTGAGTAATTATCGAGATTAATAATGACTGCTTTGTATTTAGGAAAATTTTTAGTTAAACCCCTGTCGACTTGTTCAGCGACATAGGCGATAGTGTCAGCCTCGTTGTGTGAAGGAATGCCAACTATCAAATCGGCTTGCTTTATTTTTTTAGGATTCTCAATTATGTTTTTATTTTTCATACTCTAATTGTCGTTAGTTTCTTCTAAAAATCTATCAAGAGTGTCATCTTCGTTTAATTTTTTGTAATCAGGCAAATCAATAATGTTATTGATGCCGAGAAAACGGATAAAATCAAAGCTAACCGAATAATAAGTCTCTCGTTTTTTACTATCGGTTTTTGCTTCAATTAATCCCCTTAATAACAAATTTCGTATAATCAAAGCACAGTTAACACCTCTTATTCTGTCTAAATCAATTTTTGAAATCGGACTACGATAAGCAATAATCGTCAACGCCTCTAGACTTGGTCTGGTTAATTCTCCGGTTGTTTCGTCTTTAATAAACTCTTGTACGACCTTGGAATTTTCCGGTGCGCTAACCATTTGATATTTTAAACCATCTTTAATAATTTGAACGCCACGTTTATTGTTTTTATATTCTTCCACTAGCTCATCACCAGCTTCTTGTATTTTATCTTTTTCCGTTTTTAATAAATCGGCTAATTGTTTAATTGACATTGGCTTAGCCGAAATAAATAATAATGATTCAATTTTTGTTTCTAAACTCATGATTTTATGCTTTATTAATATCGATTTCCCCAAACAGATGATGCTGTTCGACGGTAATAGTTTTTTGTTTAATTAATTCTAACATAGCTAAAAAACTCACTATTATGTCGGTTTTATTTTGCGCTCCGCTCAGAATTTTTTTAAAACTAAACTTAATTCTTTCCATAAGTAAATCTTTAATAGCAGAAATTTTTTCATCAATACTTACTGTCTTTTCCATCGACCTTTCTTCGAGTTTATCTGTC
Organism: uncultured Gammaproteobacteria bacterium; assembly: GCA_964553705.1. Taxonomy (GTDB): domain Bacteria; phylum Patescibacteriota; class Patescibacteriia; order Patescibacteriales; family GWC2-42-12; genus CAYXNZ01. The sequence goes on along the minus strand of CAZKKV010000002.1, from coordinate 36,729 downwards.
GGTTTTAATCTTCCGATTAATTCTTCAAAAACAATTTTTACATCATCAATCGTTATTTTTTTCGGTGGAGAGAATATCTTTGCGTTAGCCAACATTACTTGACGATTAAACTCTCTGGCAAACATAAATTTCTTTTTGCCAATCATTTTTTCAATCACCTTGGACGCTTCAACAAATTCTTTATACATTTTTAACTGTTGCTCAAACTCCTCAATTTCTGATTCTTCTTCAGAATACAAATACGGTAACAACGCTTTTGATTTAATCAAAAGTAGTTTTGCCGCTACAACTAAAAAATCAGCCATATCATCAGGCTTGATATAATCAGAATTTCTTATGTAATTAATGTATTGATCGGTTATTTTTGCCAAACAAATTTCGGTAATATCCATCTCTTCCTTCTCAATCAGTTTAAGTAGTAACCCGAGAGGACCTTCAAACTTGTCTATTTTTATTTGCATCATGGGGATTTTTTAAACTATTTTTTCATTTTCTTTTTAACAACTGCTTTTTTTGCTTTAACTGCTTTTTTTGCTTTCTTTTTAATTGGCTTCTGTAATTTTATTTTTTTCTTAATTCCAAAATTACCTAATAAAGTATTTTCTAATTTGATAAAATCTTTTACTGCCATTTCTACGGAATGATTAAAACTGCCAGAAGAGAAAATTGCTTTTTTCGTCTTGGCTAATTTTTTATCCATAATCACTGGCAATTTATGCATACCGCCAAACGCGCTTAACGCTCCAGCTTTAATTTTCAAAGCACTCTCCATGATTTTTTCTCCAGGGATTTTTACCACCTTAATTTTTTTGCCTGCCTGTGCGCCGATACAAAGTCCTAGTTTTTTAAAATCAAGATTGTGGTCAGCCGGCAATAACACCAAAAAATAATCATTATCAGCTTTCACTAATAATGACTTGGCAATCTCGTTTAATTTTTTTCCCATAGTATTAGCCGCATCAATAGCAGTATAGACGGTTTTGTGCTCCAAAATATCATGATCAACACCTACTTTTTCCAAATAACTCACTAATCTTGGGGATAATTTTGTCTTTTTAGCCATATAATTTATATATTAAAATTAAAAAATTAAAACCCATTAACATACTGTTAATTGTTAATATTATACCTTATTTTGCTTTTTTGAGCAAAAAAAACCAACCACTTTTTTTCACCTCCTTTTTTGTGGTTGGTACTTTGCTTTTTTCAAAAAACTTCTATAAACCAAAAATTCTCTTTTTGATTTTTTGTATTTTTTCAACATTACACAATTTGCAAATTCTTGGCCGATTACTTCTTAATTGCTTCAAACAAGCACTGTCGCCAGGTTCTTTTTCACACATACTGGGCCTACCAGAATGCTCCCTGCTTCTTTTTTTTCCATTTCCTTTTTTTGCCAAGACTTTACCCTCCTTTCATAGTTGGTGCTTTTTAAAAGAAATTTTTACATCCTTATTGTAATCCAAGACTGTAATTCAAAAATCTCCTTTGAAATTAAATGAAACGCTGACAATACCGGAGATGAATTGATTTCACAAACAAAAATAATAACTTTGCCACCAATAAGCTCTTCTGAAATTTCTTTGTTATATGTAATTATTTTTTCTATTATGTCCCTAGTAAGAACTATAGCGGGACAATACTCTAATTCACAACCATCACAAAATACTGCTATACTTCTTCCCATACATCCCTCCTTATAATTTATCAATGTACAAAAGACCCAAAATAAAAATCCTCCTTAGAACTTTTATCTATAAAATAATAACTAGCTTCTCCCTACTCACGAATCTCTTTTAAACTTTTACCATCGTTTATTAATTGCGTTAAACACTTATAACCGGCTTCATGTGGCCAACGATCTTTATTGTATACCGACTGAATATCTTCATCGTCAAGATTGGATGTCCTAAAAGTGGTACATAATTCATACTTTTTTTCTGACAAAACATTATAGCCAAATCTTTCGTTTGTCTCTGGGTCAACTAAATCGTTTTTGTTTAGATAATCACTATAATCATCGATTACATCCAAATTTTCTGGTAATTTTTCCATATCTGAAAAATAAATATTTATAACATTATCTATCTCATTAAATCCAGTTAAAACAACTTCATCAATTTTTCTTAACCTGGTTTCTTTTGGCGATTCAACAATAAACAAACTACCAATAAAAACTGCTATTACAACAACTAGTGAAATCCAAAAAAATATTTTAATCACCACATCTTTTTTACCAACAATCTCTTCTCTCTTGATATCATAAAAATAAAAACCGAAGACAGACCCGGAAATTATTACAGCAGTTAAGGCTTTTAAAGCAAATTTCAAAGTCAAATCACCGTCTAAAAAAGTATTAATGATTCCAATAAACCAACCAATCATTACCACCGAAGAAATAAACAAAATAAAATAGGTCAGCCATCGACGAATACCCGAATCTTTACCTAAAGTTCCATTATACAAATTTTTATAAATCTGGCTGGCTGTAAAATAATAAATTGGCGTTGAAATTATCAAAGCCGAAATGGCAAATTTTAAAGCGCCTGAATTAAAACTACCACTATACTGATCGATAATATCTTTGATTAACTTATTGATAATCTGAAATACTATCATGCCGGCCGATAACGCCATAAAAATTAACGCTACCAAAGAAAGCATGTAAAAAAAGGCAAATTTGGCATTATTATTAGATTGATCCATATTTTTGACCTTCCATGACTCATTAAAATGAGTCTTAATTTATTATTATTTTATCGGTAGCTTGCGCTGTTTACTTTTTATCATTTCAATTGCTTTTTGCCGACCTAATTTGGTTAATTTAACTTTATTAATAAACCATTTTCGAGCTGTCTTTTTACCGTAAGAAATTAATAAATCTTTTTCAACTAAATTTTCTAAACTTTTATGAATTATGTCTTGAATTAATTTTTTATTCTTATCAAGCTCAACTCTAGAATAAAAAGAATAAAATTCCACCTTTAATTCCATGCTGTTTTTATTGTCATAGCACTTTACCAAAACATATTTTTGCAGTTTTGATAACCGCATAAAATTATTTTTACTCTTATTCTCTTTTTAATTCTCTATACTTATCGCAAATAAAATCAGCTAATTCTCCTCATTACGTCTTGCCACGACATTACTCTTGTTATTCCTGACAATAACTTGGCTTGTTTATTCCACGGCTGATTCATTAAAAAGACCTCTATGTTGTTATTCACGCATTCTTGTCCAAATTCAATATAATCATCAATCAATAAATCAACTTTATTATTTTTACAAATATCACCTTTTGTCAATCCATTGCCATTAGCAAAATGTAAATTTGTACAATGTATTTCATTAAAAAAATTTGGAAAATAATCATTAACCCATTTTTTTGTTTTTTTTAAAAGACTATTTGGTCTGCCAGTCACCACAATAAGTTCATGTTTTTTCTTTATTTTTTTTATTGCTTCCACTGCTCCTGGAACTGGCTTAATTTCATCAAAACATTTATTCTCAATAAATTCTAAATACCTATTAATAACCACATCCTTATCTTCTCTGATAATATCCCACCACATACTAGAAAAAAAATGATCTTTAGTTAATGAAGTACCGTAATTTTTATTATAATAATTTATAAAAACTTCCATCGAATCGGCTAACACGTCATCACAGTCCACGGCTATAATCATATTTTTTACAATAAAACAATTTAAAACTAAACTTTATTCTTTATTAATTTTTATACCCAATTCTTTTAATTGTTTTTCTTCAGCGCCACTAGGAGCTTCCATCATTAAATCTCGACCATCGCCAGTCTTTGGAAAAGCCATGACATCACGGATACTTCGCTTATTCATTAATACCATTAACAGTCTATCTATTCCAGGCGCTATGCCGCCGTGAGGAGGAACTCCACACTCAAACGCCCTAAGAAAATGATTGAATTGTTCCTTTCTCTTATCATCAAAGCCAATTAAATCAAATATTTTTTCTTGAATTTTTTTATCATGAATCCTGATACTACCTCCCCCCAATTCGTATCCATTACCCACCATATCGTATTGGTATGATCTAGCTTCAGAGGGATCAGAATTTAATAATTTTAAATCTTCCTGACGAGGAGAAGTAAACATATGATGAGAAGGTGCGTAATGCCCGTTTTCTAAATCTTCCTCAAATAACGGAAAATTAATTACAAAAGCCAAGGCAACCAAATTTTCGTCAATTAATTTCAATTTTCTACCTAATTCATTTCGCAATTGAGCCAAGCTCTCGCAAACTATACTTTTTTTGTCAGCTCCAAAAAATATTATGTCACCTGGTTTAGCATCGACTTCTTTGATTATATCTTTGACTAAATCTTCTCCAATAAATTTTATAATTGGTGATTGTAATTCATTATTTTCTTTGATTGTGATATAAGCTAATCCCTTAGCGCCATATTGTTTTACCATTTCTGTTAACTCATCTATCTCTTTCCTGGTAAATTTCGCTGCACCAGTCGCGCAAATAGCTCTAACTACCCCTTTGTTTTTTGCAACATCAGTAAAAACCTTAAAATCACAATTTTTTACTAATTCTGTTAAATCTTTAATTTCTAAATTGAAACGTAAATCCGGCTTATCCGTTCCATATTTGAACATTACATCTTCGTAATCAAGTCGAGGCCATGGTTTTGATAAAATTTTTCTTTCAGGAAATGTTTTTTCTATTGCTTTGGTCATTAAATCTTCTGTTAAAGCCAAGACTTCTTCTCGCTCAACAAAAGACATTTCAATGTCTAATTGTGTAAATTCAGCCTGTCTATCCCCCCTAGTGTCTTCATCTCGAAAACATTTTGCAACTTGAAAATATCTGTCAATTCCACCAATCATTAATAGCTGTTTGTATTGCTGAGGTGACTGTGGTAAAGCGTAAAAATTACCATGATGCAATCTTGAAGGAACCAAAAAATCTCTAGCTCCCTCAGGAGTACTTTTGCCAAGCATTGGAGTCTCCACTTCAATAAAATTTAATTTTGACAAATAATCTCTAATGAATTTTATAAACTCATGTCTTTTGACTAATGCCTTCATTGAATCCTGTTTGCGCAAATCAATATAACGGTATTTCATTCTCAATTCTTCTTTTACTTCTTTGCCTTTTTCTTCGTCAATTTCAAAGGGTGGCGTTTTTGCTTTAGAAAAAATTTTTAATTCAGCCACGCCAATCTCTATTTCACCGGTTTTTAACTTGCTATTTATCATATCATCCGGTCTGGCAATTACTTTGCCTTTAACTTTTATTACCCATTCGCCCCTTAGCTTGTCAGCTTCCTGATGAATTTTTTCGTCAATATCAGGATTAAATTTTATTTGGGTTAAACCATAGCGATCACGTAAGTCAACAAAAATAACTCCACCATGATCACGACGACGATGCACCCAGCCAGCCAACTCAACTTCTTGACCAACATCTTTTTTTCTTAGTTCTCCACAAGTATGTGTTCTCAACATATTAAATATAAATTTAAAAAATAATTAAAATAGCTAAAATTAGCTAATTATTCACTGTCTTATTGTCGCTTTTAACTATTATAATTTTAACGCATTTACCTAATTTAAGCAAGAAAAATGCCGGCTACTAAAAAATAGCCGACATTATTATTGAAAAAACAAAAAACTTTCAAAATTTTACCGTTACTCCTCCTTTGGATTTTGTCATTCTCACAAGACGAACGTTAGTTTTGCCAAACTGTCTTGCAACTCTTCGAGCTTCATTTACAGGAACCTTACCTAACTCATGAGGAATGCCACTCCTCAAATGGATAAGCCTATATTTAGACCCTTTCTCCTTCTTCTCTTTAACTTCCACTTTTCTTCCTCCTTTTTATATGTAGTTTTTAAATTTTTCAATTATTTTTTGCATTTCAATTTTCAATTTATTATCTATTCTAAAACTTAATTTATCCATATTAGTATCCCTAACTAATCGTAATATCTTAATACAATCCGATGAAACTGTCAATTGATAATTTTTTCCCGGTCTCTTTAAGCATTTTGGGCAAACCAAACCACCTAGCTTTAAATCAAAAATATTATTTTCTTCTTTTATTTTACTTTTACAAATTAAACAATCGTATAGCTCCGGACCATGACCAAGTTCAACTAATAATTTAAAAATAAAAAAACCGCTCAACAACTCGTTAGCGGACTCTTTTGCATCTATTGCTTCTAAAAAACTTTTTAATAATTCAAATATTTTTTTATCCGGCTCTTCAAACTTTATAGCAGAATCAAAAAAACCAATTGTTTCGCCAACATTCTTTATTTTTTCAAAATTATTTTTAATGTTGTAAAAACAGTTTAAACAAATCGCGCTACCGATGTAATCATAACGTCTGCCCTTAACCACCATTAAATTGATTAAATTCAATGGCTCAATATGTCCAGCTATTTTTGAACTCATTTTTCTAGCTCCTCTGACCACCAACTCCAGTTTACCTGTATCTTCCGTATAAACTACTGCTTTTACATCATTATCGTTAATTGGAAAACGATTCAATATTATACCAAGAGTTCCAAATGTACTATCCATATTTTATGGCAATTTATCTAAATAATTCTGTAAAATTAACATTGCCGCTACGGTATCGCGAGAAGCTTTGGTTTTTTTATCTCCGACAAGAGCGTCTGCTGCTTTACTCGACAATCTTTCGTCAATTAAATCAATCCTGACCTTCGTCTTAGCTCTTAACAAACTTAGAAAATCATTAAATTGTTCGGAAATTGGAAACCGAGAATCAGAAATCTGGTATGGCTTGCCCAGAACTATTGATTGTACATTCTCATTATTTATCACTTGTAACACCTCGTTCATATCTTTGACTACCTTAAAAGGCGTAGCAATTTTAGTCTCGTCATCGCCAATCGCCAAGCCAATTCTTTTACTTCCCCAATCAATACCCAAGTATTTTTTATAAAATTTAATCATAATTTAAATCTTAGTTAAGACTTCACATCCGTCTTCAGTGACAGCAATAGTATGCTCAAAATGAGCGCTCAAAGAACCATCAAAAGTTAAAATAGATAAATTATCATCACTTATTTTTATCTGCCAATTACCGATATTGACCATTGGCTCAATTGCTATAACCATACCCGGCTTTAAAGTAATTTTTTTAGCCGCTTCTGTTTTGTAATTTGGTATTTGCGGATCTTCATGGATGGCTTGACCAACACCATGACCAACCAAATCGCGTACTACTGAAAATCCTTTGTTTTCTACAAATTCCTGAATTGCCTTTCCGATGTCATAGAGACTATTATTCGGCTTCACTTGTTGTATTGCCAAATCTAATGATTCCTTGGTTGTTCTAATCAATTTCTGCGCTTGCTGACTTATCTTACCGACAGGTAAAGTAATTGCCATATCTGTATAATAACCACCTGAACCAGAATTGGATGGATATTCTATTCCTACATCAATACCGATTATATCTCCTGTTCTTAATTCGCGCGCCGGCAAAGCTGGCGCATGGACTATTTCGTTATTAATTGAGGTGCAAAGAGCAGTTGGGAAAGCTATTGCTTCATTATCTGATTTATATCCTTTGAATGCTGGGCGAGCGCCAGCTTCTTTAATTAAAGAACAAGCTTTTTCTTCCAAATAGCCAGTAGTAACTCCCGGCTTTACTTCTCTGGACACTTGCTTGAGAATGTCTGCCAACATCTTGCCACTTTGTCTAATTTTTTCCACCTCTTCTTTAGTTTTTATTATTATCATCTATTTCTTTAATTTAATAATCCCAATGTCTTTAGTTTGCGCACTATGCCTTGATGTATTAACGAAATACTTTTATCGCCATTTATTTTGATTAACTTATCTGATTTTTCCCAGAATTTCAAAAGCGGCTCAGATTCCTGATGATATACTTTTAAACGCCTCTTAATTACGTTTGGCTTGTCGTCGCTTCTAATAAAAAGCTTTTTACCGCAAATATCACATTTATTACTACTCTTTGGAGGGTTATATTTTTTGTGATAAACCGCTCCGCAAATACATGCCAATCTATTCTCAAGTCGCTCTTTTGCCTCTCTGTCTTCTATCCAAATCTCTAAAGCGTAAATATCACATTTATCGCCAAATACATCTTTTATAATCTTTAAAAAATTTTCGTTTTGCTCAATATTTCTAGGGTATCCGTCGAAAACATAACCTTGATAATTTTTACATTTATCCAAACGATTTCTTATCAAGTTATTTATTATCAAAGACGGAACCAATTCTCCCTGAGAGACATGTCTTCTGGCTTTTTCACCTAATTGACTACCCATCTTTAGTTCTTTTCGTAAAAGTTCGCCAACGGAAATTTTATGCCAACTAACTTCTTGGCAAAGTAAATCAGCCTGAGTTCCTTTGCCTGAACCAGGTGGACCAAAAAATATAAAAATCTTTTTTTTCATAAAAATATTTTTTTAACCTCTTAAAATTAAAAATCCAAAATAAACTACATAAAAACTCAATAAAATAATTCCTTCCCACCTGCCAATAATATTTTTTTTGCCGATATAAATCAGTGGCAAAAGCATTATAGTAACGACTAACAAAATTAAGATATCTATGTTTAAATCAATATTATAATGAATTGGTTTTATAGTTGAACTCACCCCTAAAATTAAAAGGAAATTAAATATATTTGACCCAACCACATTACCGACTGCCATATCTGTCTGTCCACGATAAGCCGCCATGCCAGAAGCCGCCAACTCTGGTAAAGATGTACCGATAGCTACCACTGTTAAACCAATAAAAACTTGGCTAAAATTAAAATATTCTGCAATATAAATTGCTCCCTCAACTATCCATTGTCCGCCTATTATAAGTCCTATCAATCCGATTAAAATCATGACAATCGACAAAAACACATTGTATTCTTTCGCCTCTTTGTTTTTTATTTCTCCAACTGTTTTTTGAAAAATATTTTCTTCTTCCCTGGAAATACCAAATGTATAAAAAACAAAAATAATAAAAAATAAAAGTAACATCAACCCGTCAATTCTATTTAAACCATCTGGCGAAACATGAACAATTAAAAAATCATTAGACAAAATACCCACGGCTAAAATAGCCAGTAATGAATAGGGAATTTCTTTATGAATAGTTCTTCTTTTGATAACTAGGGGCGCTATAAGCGCGACAATACCTAAAATCAATAAAGTATTAGTGATATTTGAACCAATAATATTTCCCAATGCTATGCCAGAACTACCTTTAAAATTAGCCGTAACGCTAACGACTAATTCAGGTGCCGAAGTACCGAAAGCCACGATAGTCAAACCAATAAAAAAAGACGAGAGACCAAACTTTTTGGCTATAGACGAAGATCCGTCTATTACAATATCAGCCCCCTTTATCAAAAAAATAAAGCCTAAAATAAATAATATTGCCGTTGTAATCATAAGTTATCTTTGTAATGGAATAATTGGCGACGTACCGCCTATTTTAGCTGGTGGAAATGATGTTTTACCAGACCTCCCAGCAAAACCAGATTGTTGCGGGCTGCCTGAAGCAAAACCAACTTTAGCTCTTTTGATACCGATATCTGACGCTGTTCCTTTGTCTCTTTTTCCAACATCTCCTAGAGCGCTATAATTTATTTTTTTTCTTCCTGCGTCCTGCTGTTCCTGAAGAAAAGAATCGTCAATTTCTTTAGTGCTCGCAACATTTCTTTTTCTTTGAACTTCAGTTACTCCTCCACCATAATGCTTTTCTGCCGCTTCTTCAAATTTGCTAGCAACCTTTCTTCCAGCACTATCTTTGATATATTTATGAAACTTGGCCAAAGATTTCGGTTGCCCAGACAACATACCCAAGAGTGATTTAACCTTGGGTCGGCTATACTTATCCATCTTTTTTAAAATTTCTTCTCCTTCAGTTTTGCCAATGGCTTTATATTGAATTTTTCCAAACCCATCGTTTTGATAACCCATACTTATAAATTAATTCTCTATATTGTCATTATACCACATGCCTATAAAAACCAAAAAACTCCATTTTTGGAGTTGATTCGGCTTTTGACTTCTTGTTTCTTTTCCAAAACTACGCCCCCTCATACTCTCGCATGGTTAGCTGAGACTCTATCTGTTTAACCGTCTCTATAACCACCGCCACTACGATTAACAAACTAGTACCACCTAGAGCCAATGCTTGCATACCGGTAAAATAACGTAAAATCAAAGGCAAAATAGCAATGATACCCAAGAATAAAGCGCCAACGAAGATTATCTTATGAGTAGTATTGGCTAAATATTCGCTCGTGTGTCTGCCTGGCCTAATACCAGGAATAAAACCACCTTGTTTTTGTAAATTTTCAGCGATTTGCGTCGGATGAAAAATAACTTCAGTATAAAAATAAGTAAAAGCAAATACTAACAAAAAGTATAAAATTCCATAAATCAACTGATTTTGCATAATGCCAATAATCCATTCAGCTGAATTAGCTATCCATGAACTTCTAGCATGAATAAAAAACTGGGCAATCATTGAAGGAAATAAAACAACCGATATGGCGAAGATGATTGGGATAACCCCAGCCATATTAACGCGCAATGGCAAATGAGTACTAGTCCCACCGTACATTCGATTACCTCTAACTTGCCTAGCGTACTGAACTGGTACGTTACGTTGACCTTCTGTAATAATAACTACTCCAACAACTGTTATCAAGGCTATAACTATAAATCCCAGTAACACAAATAATTGTGACTGATCGAAGGTTAAAACTACCTGTTGTGTTATCTGAGGCAAACGAGAGACTATACCAGCGAAAATTAATAACGATATACCATTACCAATCTTTTTTTCACTAATCAATTCACCAAGCCACATTAAGAAAATAGTGCCTGCAGTAATAATAATGACTGTGGAAATAATATCAAAAGAACTCAATTCTCCCAAAATAGAATAAGACGAACGTCTAAGCAAGACAATCATACTGTATGATTGCAGTGCCGCTAATGGAACAGTTAACCAACGTGTCCACATATTTACTTTCTGTCGACCAGACTCTTCTTTGTTTAATTCTTCCAACGCCGGCACAATCATAGCTAATAGCTGAAATATAATAGAAGCTGTAATATATGGCGCTACGCCCATCATAACAATGGAAAAATTTTCCATACCACCACCAGAAAAAATATTCATCAACCCTAAAATTTGATTGGAAGAAAAAAATTCTTTTAGAGCAATGACATCAACTCCAGGTATCGGAATATGAGCGGCTAAGCGAAAGATTACCAACATGCCCAAAACAAACAATATATTGTTTCGTAAATCACGTGCCTTCCAAATTTGAACTATTTTATGAAGCATATAGTTACTCTCACAGAATTAAACTTTACTGATTATTTTTCCGTCACATTTTTCAATTTGCTCTTTTGCCGATTGACTAACTTTAACATTAAAAAATGTTAAATTTTTTAATGTTAATTCTCCTAAAGCCAAAATTTTTACTGGCAAATTAATCTTTTTAATTAAACCTGCTTTAAATAATCCTTTTGACTCTATCTTGTCGCCGTCTTTAAAAAATTTATTGATTTCAGATAAATTTACTGGCTGGTTGTCTGGTCTCAAAGATTTAAATCCACGATGTTTAGGAATCCCCTTGAGCGTCTGCTTAAATCCCAACTTCTTCAAACCGCTTTTACCACCACTCCTTGACCTTTGACCTTTTTGACCCCTAGTACTATACGTACCATGACCCGAAGCATTGCCACGTCCAATTCTTTTTTTCTTCTTTCGTGAACCTTTAGTCGAACTTAAATTGTGTAATGATATTACCATATTTTTATTTAGAATCTTTATCGTCTATCTGGTTTATTTTTTTATCTGCAGCTGTTGGTTTATTTTTTTTAAGTTTTCTCAAAGCAGCTATTGTGCACTTGGAATTATTCAACTTGTTTGATGTACCTAAGATTTTACTTGTAACATCATGCACGCCGGCTAATTCCAATACAACTCTGACTACGCCACCAGCAATAATACCCCTACCTTTTCGGGCAGGCTTAAATAAAATTTTTGAAGCGCCTAATTTATGATAAATTTCATGAGGAATAGTATTATTAACTATCGGAACTTCTATCATGTCTTTTTTCGCCTTATTTACAGCCTTGGAAACCGCCATTGTTACATCTGCACCCTTGGCTACTCCGACACTAATATGACCCTTCTTGTCACCAACGGCTACACATGCCCTGAATCTCATTCTTTTTCCTCCAGCCATAACCCTAGTTACTCTGGCTAAATCCAAGATTTTTTGTTCAAAATCGTCTTTTGAATCCTCTCTTCTGCTTTTAAAATTTCTCTTTCGATTATTAACATTTTTAAAACTCTTCGGTGGTTTATTTTCTACCGTACTTGTAGGCTTTTCATTTTTTTGTTGCTTTTCTTCTGACATATTTAATATTTGTATTTTATTATATTTTTAAACCACCTTGTCTGGCTCCTTCAGCGACAGCCTTTACTCGACCATGAAACTTATAGCCACCTCTATCAAAAACAGCTTGTTTAATTTTTTTATCAAGAGCTTTTTTAGCAAGAGCTTTTCCCAGCTCAAAACTAATTTCAGTTTTCTTACCGCCAGACTTTATCTCCTTACTGTGAACGCTAGCCAACGTTACGCCCTTATCGTCATCAATCATTTGCGCATAGATATTAGCGTTAGATCTAAACACACTTAATCTCGGACGCTTGGCTGTGCCCTTAACCTTAACTCTAATTTTAGCTTTTCTTCTAATTTTTTTTATTTGTTTCTTCTTTTCCATATCTATATTTTATTCAATTTAACCTTCTGCCTTAGCAGCTGTTTTTCCAGCTTTTCGCCTAATTATTTCGTCAATATATTTAATACCTTTTCCTTTGTACGGTTCTGGTTTTCTAATTTTTCTTATTTGTGCTGCCACTTCTCCTACTATCTGTTTATCAATTCCATTAATTGTAACAACATTACCTTCAACGCTAGCCTGTATTCCTTCGGGTAATTGATACTCTGACGGATGTGAAAAACCAACATTTAAAACAACTTTATTCCCGCTAACTGCCGCTCGATAACCGACTCCATTAATTTCTAATTTTTTTTCATAACCGTCATTAACTCCCTTGACCATGTTATTTATTAAACTACGATAAAGACCCCAAAACGCCACTTCTTTTCTGGTTTTTCCCAAAGAAGAAACAGTAATTACTTTCTCGCCAATATCAACCTTGACAAAAGGATGTAATTTTTGACTTAGCTCACCTTTTGGTCCCCTAACAATAATAACATCTCCTTCAATTTTTGCTTGGGTCCCATTCGATAATTCAATTGGTAGTTTTCCTAATCTTGACATATAAATTAATAAATTTCACAAATAACTTCTCCACCAACGCCTAATTTTTTGGCTTCTTTATTCGTCATTAAGCCTTGAGATGTTGAAATTATTGCTATACCTAAATTATTTAATACTTTGGGTAATTCGTCTTTACCAACATATATTCTTCTGCCTGGCTTGCTAATCTTTTTCAGTGAAGAAATTTTTGGATTGCCATTAGAATTATACTTTAAAACAATGTTTAATTCATCAAACATAAAACTATTATTCTTCTTTCCATTGACTTTTGCCACTTCAACTTTATCTATCCAACCATCTCTCTCTAGTATTTTGGCTAGATTATATTTTATCTTACTCATTGGCAAAACAATAACTTCTTTTTTTACAGCTGAAGCGTTCCTGATTCTTGTTAACATGTCTGCAATTGGATCACTCATAATTTTTCTAAAATTATTTTTATATTAACTGTTTAATAATTACCACGATGATTTAGTCACTCCCGGGATATCCGTATTCTCCGCCAATTCTCTGAAACATATCCTACACAACCCAAAATCTCTCATATAACCCTTGTTCCTGCCACAACGCCAACAACGTCTGACTATACGCGTAGAAAACTTGGGTGTTTTTTTTGATTTTGCTATTAAAGCTTTTCTGGCCATATCTAAAAATTATTTTATTATTCTTTAATAAACGGGAAACCTAATGATTTGAATAATTCCAACCCAACTTCTTTTGTTTTGGCTGTGGTATGCAAACAAACCTCTAAACCGTGAATATTATCAACCTCGTCCACTTTAATTTCGGGAAAAGAGATATGTTCCTTGAAACCAATCGATAAATTACCCTGTTTATCAATCCCGCTCATTTTTATTCCTCTAAAATCTCTAACTCGAGGAAAAGTAATGTTGACTAATTTTTGAACAAAATCATACATTCGCCTGCCTCTTAAAATCACAGATACCCCAATGATCATGCCGTCTCTAATCTTAAAGGCGGAAATTGACTTCTTGGCTTTGGTTAAGACTGGCTTTTGCCCAGACAATCTTAAAATATTATTCACCACATTGTCTATGTAATCTTTTTCCTTGGAATGTCTACCAATACCAACGTTAATCACAATCTTGGATAACTTTGGCATAGCAATAGTATTTTTATAGCCAAACTTATCTTTTAGCGCTGGTACAATTTCTTTTTTATATTTTTCTTCTAATCTCATAATAACTATTCAATTATTTGTTCGCATTTTTTGCAAACTCTTGTTTTTTTCTTAATTTTTTTATTACCCTTAATAATATCTAAATATTTATAGGCAATTCTTGCCGCCCGTCCACATTTTGGACAAACTAAAATTACATTTGATAAATCCATTGGCGCTGGAAACTCAATTCTTTGACCCTTCTCTCCTTGTTTCTTTGGTCGCATGTGTTTAATTAAAAGATTTAAACCTTCAATACTGGCCTTATTTCTTGACGGAAAAATCTGTAAAACTTTTCCTGTCTTACCTCTGTCTTTCCCGGATAATATTTTTACTTTATCTCCCTTTTTAATTTTCATATTTATAATATATTACTGTTTTTTACTTCTTGCTTCAATTTTTATAAAACTTCTGGTGCTAGAGAAGCAATTTTACTATATCCAGCCTGCTTCACTTCTCTGGCAATCGGACCAAAAATTCTTGTACCTTTAATTTCTTTTTTTTCTTTATCAATCACAACACAAGCATTTTCGTCAAAACGTAAATAAGTGCCGTCAGTTCTGCCAATCTCCTTTTTTGTTCTAACAACCACAGCTCTAATAACATCGCCTTTTTTGATAGCCGAATGAGGTGCCGCCTCTTTTACTGAGGCTGTAATAATATCACCAACACGTGCATATCGTCTTTTATATCCACCCAAAACTCTAATACACATGACTCTTTTGGCGCCAGCGTTATCTGCTACTTTTAATATTGTCTGTACCTGTATCATATACTAGTTATTTATTATTACTTTTATCGACTTGATAAAATACTCGCCACTTCTTGTCCTTACTGATAGGCCGACATTCAATAAACATAATTTTATCTCCTGTCTTACACTGATTTTTCTCATCATGAATTTTATACTTTTTTGTGACTGTATATCGTTTTTTATATTTTGGATGCACTTTTACCCGACTAACAACTACTGTTATTGTTTTATCCATAGCGTCACTAGAAACAACTCCACTGAATTTTTTTCTAATTTTATCCACACGTTTCTTTGTTGGATTTTCCTTTTTTGTTTGTTCTTTGTTATTTGTCATAAATTTTATTCTTTATTTTTTCCTACTTCCGACACAGTCTGATTTATCTGATTATCATTTTTTTCTTTTTCTCCGTCTGAAATATTTAAAATTGTCAATATTTGAGAAATTATTTTTCTAATAACTCTTATCTCTCTAACATTTTTCAATTGCTTATTTGCATCTTTAAATTTAAGCTCTCTAAGCTTATCTCTCGATTCAGCCAATATTTTATGTAAATCTGTGATTTTTTTATTTTTTAGCTCTTTAAATTCCATATAATTATTTCTTTACAAATTTACATTTTATCGGTAATTTATGGGCCGCTGAAATTAATACTTCTTTAGCTGTTTTTTCATCGAAGCCGTCTATCTCAAACATTAATGTTCCTGGTTTGACTACGACAACATAGTGATCAACTGTACCTTTTCCTTTTCCCATAGGTATTTCCCCTCCCTTTTTAGTAACTGGTTTATCAGGAAATATTCTTATCCACATATTTCCACCCTTCTTGGTGTACTTGGTTATAACACGCCGAGTAGCCTCTATCTGTCGAGCGGTTATCCAGTGAGCTTGTGTGCACTTAAATCCTACCCTGCCAAAATTAAGTTCAGTCAAACGAGTGGCCTTACCACCTCTTTTGCCTTTATGTGATTTTCTATGCTTTGTTTTTTTTGGCATTAACATATTTTTCTATTTACCTTTTTTTTCACCGATTATTTCACCCTTTACGGCTTCTTTATCTTTTTTAAAAACATCTTTTTTATAAATCCACACCTTAATTCCGACTGCGCCATAAGTAGTCCTAGCAACACCTCTCGCGTAATCAATATCTGCACGCAAGGTATGTAATGGCACCTTGCCAGATGTCAACATTTCAGATCTAGCAATTTCAGCACCATTAAGTCTACCCGCGACAATAATTTTGACTCCCAATGCACCGGCTCTTTCAACTCTATTTATCGCTTGTTTCATTACCCGTCTAAATGGCACTCTTTTTTCAATTTCCAGAGACATTGATTGAATAATTATCTGTGCACTCAAATTAGGTCTATCAACTTCAGTAATACTTAAATTAATATCTGCTATTTTAAAATTTTTCAAAAATTTCTTGTGTAATTCTTTTTTTACATCTTCAGCTCCTGTTCCACCACGTCCAATAACTAAACCTGGCTTAGCTGTAAAAATATTAACACTTATTTTACCTCGGCTTCTTTCTATTTCTACTCTATCTATGCCAGCTTCACGCATTTTTTTTATTATATGCTTTCTGACTTGTATGTCTTGCTTGGTGTTGTTTATAAATTCTTTACCAAGACCAAACCATTTGGACGGCCATGTCCTTGTGGTACCTAATCGAATAACTTTTGGATTTACTTTTTTACCCATAGTATATTAATTTACTGTTTATAAGTCATCTATCCACTTTTTCTTCTAAACATCTTCTTGGCAAAACCTTTTGTTCCACCCTCTATTTTAGTATGTCCGCCCCGTCCTTCTTGCCTCGGGTCTTCAACGGTTTTGCCTTTTTCTACTTCTACTTCTTTAGCAATCTCTTTCGAAGTTTCTGATTTATCAACTTCTACTTCATTTTCCTTTTTTGGCTGACTACCCAATTTTACCGGCGCATCTATCTCTTGTTTTTTTATCTCTTTCTTCTCAGTTTCCTTAATCTCAGACAAAATTACCTTGACATGACTCGTTCTCTTTCTTATTGGAGTAGCTCTACCGTGAGCTCGTGGCATCCAGCGATCCAATGTCGGTCCGTCATCTACCGTAATTGTCTTTAAAAACAGATTGTCTTGTTTAATTTCTAAATTATGCTCAGCATTAGCCACGGCTGATTTGATTATCTTTTCAATCGGCTTAGCTGCTCTTTTGTTCATGAATTTCAATTGAGCCAATGCTTTATCAACAGTTGTACTTCTAACCAAATCTGCCACTACCCGCATTTTCCGGGGTGATATACGAATAAATTTTAGACTTGCGCTTACTTCCATATGAATTGTATGCAATTAATCAAATTATTATTTGCCACCTTTGGCCTGAGCTTTGGCTATTTTACCACCATGACTCACAAATTTTCTAGTTGGCGCAAATTCGCCAAATTTATGGCCAACCATATTTTCAACCACAGAAACTGGTGTATGTTGTCTACCATTATGAACTCCAAATGTAAAGCCAACCATTTCCGGTGTAACCGTACACGATCTATCCCAGACTTTAATAACAGTGCCGTCACCTGGCTTCAAATCTTTTATTTTGTTTAAAATCCTTTGATTTACGTATGGACCTTTTTTTAAACTTCTTGACATAATAATTATTTTAAACTATTTTCTTTTACCTTTAGATTTTCTTCTTTGAATAATTAATTTACTTGAACCTTTTTTCTTATTTCTAGTTCTAACTCCTAACGCTGGTTTACCCCAAGGAGTTTTTGGATGCTTCAAGCCAATTGGCTGATTACCTTCTCCACCACCATGAGGATGATCAACTGGATTCATTGCTTTACCACGAACAGTCGGTTTTATGCCCATATGTCTTTTTCTGCCTGCTTTACCAATTTTAATATGCCTCTTATCGGGATTACTAACCTGACCAATAGTACATAAACATTCTTTTTTAATTAATCTAATTTCACCAGACGGCATTTTTATCTGAGCATATTTCCCTTCTACGCCCATAACTTTCACTAAATTACCAGCTGCCCTAGCGATCTTCCCGCCTTTACCTGGCTCTAACTCTATATTATAAACAGCTACGCCAGCTGGAATATTTTCAATCGGCATGGCATTACCTGTCGTAATTTCAATCTTCTCACGAGAGCTTAAAATTTCATGACCAACACTTAATTCAGTTGGCGCAATAATATATCTTTTTTCACCATCCTTATAATTAATCAAAGCAATTCTCGCTCCTCTATTTGGATCATATTCAATAGTGGCTACCTTACCAGGCACACCGAATTTATCACGTTTAAAATCAATCAATCTGATAAATCTTTTCGAACCACCACCTCTATGTCTAATCGTAATTTTACCCTGATTATTTCTACCAGCATGCTTTTTTTTAATCACAATTAACCTTCTTTCAGGTTTTTTTGTAGTAATATCTGAAAATGTATCGAAGCTAGCGCCTCGTCTTCCTGGTGTTGTTGGTTTGACTTTTCTTATTCCCATATTAATTATACTCCTTCATAAACTTTAATAGTTTTTCCCGCAGGCAAGCTGACAACTGCCTTTTTCCAGTCTTTTTTTCTACCTGCTATCCGCCCATAACGGGTTTTTTTACCACTGACTCTAATTATGTTAACTTTAACTGGTTTAATTCCATAAACTTCTTCAATCGCTTTAGCGATTTCTATTTTGTTAGCTGATATTGTAACCTCAAATACATATTTATTTTCAGCCGATAAATTACTTACCTTTTCGGTGACTAGTGGTCTAAATAATATACTATAAGCGTTTCCGTATTTTTTTTCCTTTTTTTTGTCTGACTTACTTTTTCCGCCATCATCATATAACTCTTTCATGCTTTTCTTGTCCAATTCAATTGCTTTGCTTTTTGGACTAGTACTACTAACATTAGACGGCGCTTTTACCTCTGTTTTTTTATTATCTTTATTTTTTTTACTGCTAAATAAACCCATATTATTTTAATCTTTCTTCTAGTTTTTTAACCACTTCTTTAGATATTGCTAAATCTCTATATCTTAATAAATCAACAATATTTATATTATTTAAATTCATTAATTTTAATCCAATTAAATTTCTGGCCGCATATTTACTTTTTTCATCCAACTTGTCAGAAATTATCAGAATACTTCTTTTCTTCTTTTCTTTTTTTGATATTTTTTCTTCTATGTTTTTAACAATTTTATTAAAAATACTTGTTTTAAAATCACTCACATTAAGTTTATCCAGAATAACTAGATTCTTTTGTTCTACTTTATCGCTTAACACCATAAAGATAGCCTTTTGCTTCATTTTTAAATTTATTTTTTTCTTAAAATTCCTCTCATTGGTCGGTCCAAAAGTTACTCCACCACCAATCCAAATAGGTGATCGCGTAGAACCAACTCGTGCCCGCCCTGTTCCTTTTTGTCTCCATGGTTTTTTACCACCACCACGAACCTCACTTCTATCTTTTGTATGCGCTAATACCTGTCTCTGGTTCGCCATCTGTGTTACTACTGCTTGATGTACCAAAGTTAAATTTGTTTTTATCTTAAAAATTCTATCGGATAATTTTTGTTCTCCGACTGATTCGCCATTCTGATTGTAAACTTTATATTTAATCATATTTATTTTTCTAATACTTCTTCTGTTGTTAGTTTTTCATTTTTAATCTTACTTTCATCTGATGGATTTAAATCTTTCTTTTTATCACTTTTTTCTTTTATCTCTTCTATTTTATTTTCACTTTTTATTTCTTCTTTTTTTTCTGCTGGCAATTCTTCTTTGAATTTTTCGACTTTATTAACTTTTTCGTCCTTTACTGCAACCTTCAGCTGACCTTCACCAGAAATTAGGATTAAGCCATTCTTGGCTCCAGGAATTGCCCCTTTAATCAACAAGATATTGTTAGCTTGATCAACTTCAATAATTTCTAAATTCTTTACCGTTATTCTGTCAGCGCCCATTCGACCAGGCATTTTTTTTCCTTTAAATACGTGAGCTGGTCCAGTCGCGCCAGCTGAACCCGGCATTCTTACTTGATCCTTTGTTCCGTGCGACTTATTGTGACCATGAAAACCATGTCTTTTTACTACTCCTTGAAAACCTCGACCCTTAGAAATACCTGTTGCCGAGACCTTATTTCCTATTTCAAATGTATCTACTTTAACAACGTCTCCAATGTTAACTTCAGTATCTTTTTCTCTAAACTCTCTCAAAAATCGTAAATCAACATTAAATTCTGAATTACTTTCCTTTATTTTTTTATAATGACCTTTTTGTGGCTTATTAATGTTTTTACTCTTTTTTTCTCCATACCCTAACTGAACAGCCTGATAACCATCTGTCTCAATTTTTTTTAACTGTACTACAACACAAGGTCCTGCCTGAACCTTGGTAACCGCTACAACCCTATCTCCTTTCCATATCTGAGTCATATCTAATTTTTTTCCTATAATAAATTTCATAATCTATTTAAAATTAAAAAAACTGGGTTTTCAACAAAACCAGCCAAAACTTCGCTTTCAAAGCGTTAAGTTATTTAATTAGACTGTTTTATATTGTCGAAATTAACCTCACAATTATTGCTCTCTATTGTTGCAAAACTATCCCCGTGGGAGTTTCTGAAACAATAATTAACAACTATTATATATACTCTTTACTCAAAATAAATAAACAATTACATTTTTATTTCTACATCAACGCCAGCTGGTAAATTCAAATTAGATAAAACTTCTATTGTTTTAGCTGTTGGTTCAATTATATCCACTAATCGTTTATGAATTCTCATTTCATATTGATCTTTGGCTTTTTTATGAACAAACGTTGAGCGATTAACTGTATATTTTTTCTTTTCTACTGGCAAAGGTATCGGGCCATAAATTTGAGCGCCACTTCTCTGAGCTGTGTCAATAATAGTCTTTGTCGACTGGTCGATAATCTTGTGATCAAACGCTTTAATCTTTATTCTAATTCGTTGCTTAAAATCGCCATCATTTTCTT
This sequence comes from uncultured Gammaproteobacteria bacterium, assembly GCA_964553705.1. GTDB lineage: Bacteria > Patescibacteriota > Patescibacteriia > Patescibacteriales > GWC2-42-12 > CAYXNZ01. The sequence continues at coordinate 15,440 of CAZKKV010000002.1, read as the reverse complement.
TTTGCTTGTTTTCTGGATTATCTTGTTTAACTTTGGTCTCAGTCATCTATTTGTTAATTTACTTCTTATTTTAATATTAATGTTGATTAAAAACAGATTTATCCCGCTTTTAGAAAAAAGCGGGACTATATCTGTCTTTACTTAAGTATTTTTGTTACTACACCAGCACCTACAGTTCTTCCGCCTTCTCTGATAGCAAACTTATTTTTTTCTTCTAAAGCGATCGGTGCTATAAGTTTAATTTTTAGGTTAGCTGTATCTCCAGGCATCACCATCTCGGTACCTTCTGGCAGTTCAACTTCTCCGGTAACATCAGTTGTTCTAATGTAAAACTGTGGCTTATAACCCTTAAAAAACGGTTTATGTCTTCCACCTTCTTCTTTGGTTAAAACATAAACTTCACTCTCAAATTCAGTATGCGGTGTAACTGTACCTGGTTTAGCTAAAACTTGTCCTCTCTCAACTTCATCTTTCTTGGTTCCGCGTAAAAGAATACCAGCATTATCGCCAGCTCGTCCTTCGTCTAAGGATTTATTGAACATTTCTACGCCAGTAACAGTAGTTTTTTGAGTATCACGTAAACCGATAATCTCAACTTCTTCCCCTACTTTTACGACGCCTCTTTCAATTCTGCCTGTCACAACTGTACCTCGTCCTTCAATTGAAAAAATGTCTTCAATCGGCATTAAATATGGCTGATCAACTTCTCTTTTTGGTTCTGGCACTGATTCGTCCAAAGCTTTTACTAATTCCATAATGGGTTCTGCGTCAGGTCCCTCTGGATTTTCCAACGCTTTTAGTGCTGATCCTCGAATAATCGGAGTGTTGTCACCATCAAATTCATATTTCTTTAATAAATCTCTAATTTCTTCTTCTACTAAATCAATTAATTCTTTGTCTTCAACCATGTCGCACTTATTCAAAAAAACAACCATATTAGGTACACCTACTTGGTTGGCTAAAAGAATATGCTCTCTGGTCTGAGGCATTGGACCATCAGTTGCCGCTACCACTAGAATAGCTCCATCCATTTGAGCGGCGCCGGTAATCATGTTCTTTACATAATCAGCATGACCTGGACAATCGACATGAGCGTAATGCCTTTTTTCAGACTCATATTCAACATGACAAGTGGCAATAGTGATACCACGCTCCTTTTCTTCTGGAGCCGCATCAATCTGATCAACGTTTTTACTTGAGGCATTCAAACCTTTTTTGGCTAAAACCGCTAACATTGCTGCGGTTAAAGTGGTTTTACCATGATCAACGTGACCAATTGTACCCACGTTAACATGGGGTTTTGTTCGTTCAAATTTTTCTGCCATATTAATTTTTCCTTAACGGCCCCCTGTGCTCGGGGTTACTTGCCCTTTTAGTTAAATATTCTTTAAGTTAAGGTGGGCACCCAGCCGTCTCTATTATTTTAAATTTAATTAAAAACCTTGTTTAAAACATTATTTCTTCTAGATACTGCCTGTCTTCTTCAATTACTTCTTCAGCGTTCTTCTTTCTATCCCCTGGAATCTGCCAAGTCTTTTTTTTGTCTGTCTCAGTCTTTTCTGTGTCTATATTTTGTAAATCTTGATAATTAAAATCGATATTTTCTTCTTTATCGTCTTCTTCGTTATCGTTTAATTCTTCGTCTATTTTTTTACTATTATAACCGCTATTAACCAAACTATCACAATAATCTTGGTCACTTTTCCAAATAGCAATATCGCGATTTATTTTATCAAGTAATTCATTCTCTGTCAAGCCTCTTACTTCACTTCTACCCAAAACTAAATTTTCGTAATCATTCAACGACATTACAACGAAAACATTGTCAGACTTGTGATTATCAAAAACTATTATTCTATCTCCTGTTTTTTTTGATAAATTAATTGCTTTTTGCAGTTGGTTTTGCATATTGAAATTAATATTAAAACATACTACTTATTATATTTTTGACTTAACAAAAAGTCAAATTTTATTTGCCACTTCCTCGTTCAGACATAATCGCTTCAGCTACACTTTTTGGCACTTCTGAATAATGTAAAAATTCCATTGAATAATTTGCTCTACCTTGACTCATTGAACGTAAATCAGTAGCATAGCCAAACATCTCGGACAAAGGAACTTTGGCCAAAATAACTTTGGCATTTCCCCTATCTGTCATTTCATCAATTTGACCTCTCCTAGAATTTAAATCTCCGACAATACTGCCCATATAATCTTCTGGGGTCACTGCTTCTACCTTCATGATTGGCTCAAGTAAAATTGCGTTAGCTTTTCTAGCCGCTTCTTTGAAAGCAATACTGCCAGCCATTTTAAAAGCCGCTTCCGAAGAATCAACTTCATGAAAAGTACCATCGTAAACTATTGCTTTGATATCAACCATTGGATAACCAGCTAAAAACCCTTTTCCTATCGCTTCCTGTACGCCTTTGTTGATGGCTGGTATATATTCTCTAGGGATAGATCCACCCTTAACTTCATCAACAAATTCATAGCCAGCGCCTTCTTCTCTCGGTTCAATTTTAAGCCAACAATGACCGTACTGACCACGCCCACCTGATTGGCGAATATATTTACCCTCAGCTTCAGCTTTTTCTTTTATTGTTTCGCGATAAGCAACCTGAGGTTTACCGACATTAGCTTCTACGCCAAATTCTCTTTTCATTCGATCAACAATAATATCCAAATGCAATTCTCCCATACCTGAAATCAATATTTGATTTGTTTCTTCATCAGTTTCAACCCTGAAGGTCGGATCTTCCTCAGCCAACTTCTGTAATGCCACGCCCATCTTTTCTTGATCAGCCTTAGTTTTTGGTTCAACAGCAATCTTTATAACTGGCTCAGGAAAGACAATAGATTCAAGTCTAATAGGATGATCTTCAGCGCACAAAGTATTGCCTGTCACCGTATTCTTTAAGCCAATAATCGCCGCAATGTCGCCAGCGCAAACTTCTTTTGCTTCCTCTCGGTGATTTGCATGCATACGAACTAAACGCCCAATTCTTTCCTTGCTATCGCTTGAAGAATTTAGAACATATGAACCAGCCTTTAGCACGCCACTATAAACCCTAACAAAACATAATTTACCAATAAATGGATCAGTTGCCACCTTAAACGCTAAACCGACAAATGGTTCATTGTCATCAGCCTTTACTGTAATTTTCTTTTCTTCATCTCTGGGATCCATGCCCTGAAGTTCGGGTACATCCAAAGGCGACGGTAAATAATCAACAACCGCGTCTAACGCTGGCTGAACACCGATATTTTGTAAAGCTGTTCCGCAAAAAACTGGATAAAGCTGATTAACAATAACACCTTTTCTGGCAGCTGCTTTCAACTCATCGACTTCCATATCTTCCCCGCCTAAATATTTTTCAGTTAAAGCATCTTCACATTCAACAATACGTTCAATCATTTCATTTCTATATTTTTCAACATTATTTTTTAATTCTTCTGGTATTTCTATTTCATTAATTTGTTCGCCAAAATTTCCTTTAAATTCATAAGCTTTTCTCTCCAATAAATCAATTACTCCGCTATGATTATTCTCAGCACCGATTGGCAACTGGAACGCAACAGCTCTCGGATTTAATCTATCACGGATTGATTTTAAACTCATATAAAAATCTGCTCCCATTTTATCCATCTTGTTTATAAAGCATAATCTAGGAACTTTGTATTTATCTGCCTGTCGCCAAACTGTTTCAGACTGCGGTTCTACGCCAGCGGCTCCGTCAAATACGGCAATAGCGCTGTCTAAAACGCGCAATGATCTTTCAACTTCAACTGTAAAGTCAACATGACCAGGAGTATCAATAATATTTATTTTATTGTCTTTCCAAAAGCAAGTTGTCGCCGCCGAAGTAATAGTAATACCACGTTCTTTTTCCTGCTCCATCCAATCCATATCAGCCGCACCATCGTGGGTCTCGCCAATTTTATGCTTTTTACCTGTATAAAAAAGAACTCGCTCGGTAAAAGTGGTTTTACCGGCGTCAATATGAGCCATAATGCCAATATTTCTAGTTTTTTCTAGTGAATAATCTCTGGGCATATTCTTTTTGTCATTTCCGTGTAAACGGTAATCTAAAATAATAATTATTCAAAATTCTATTTTTATCTAGCAAAGTGAGCAAACGCTTTATTGGCTTCAGCCATTCTGTGTACGTCTGTCCTTTTCTTGATTGCTGTGCCTTCGTTATTTGACGCGTCAATCATTTCCTCGGCCAATTTTTCCGCCATTGATTTACCTTTACGAGCTTTGGCTGCGCCGATAATCCAACGACAACCCAAAGTAAAGCGACGATCACCTCTAACCTGATAAGGAATCTGATAATTGGCACCACCAATTCTTCGACCTCTAATTTCCAACAATGGACTAACCTGCTTTAAAGCTTTGCTAAAAACGTGACGCGGATCTTGTTTTGTTTTTTCTTTTATTATATCAAAACAGCCGTAAACCACTTTTTGCGCAACTGATTTTTTACCTTTTTTCATTATGTAGTTGGTAAATTTAGCCACATCAATATCGTTATATTTGATATCACCTTTAATTTTTCTTTTAATTGCTTGTTTGCCTCTCATACAAATATTTATAAATTCAAAAAATAATTTATTATTTCTTTTCTTTTTTAGCACCATAAAGACTACGGCTCTGCTTTCTGCCTTCAACACCTTGGGTATCAAAAACACCGCGTATCACCTTATATCGAACACCCGGTAAATCTTTAGTTTTACCAGCTTTAACTAAAATAATTGAATGCTCTTGCAAATTATGTCCCACACCTGGGATATAAGCCGTTACTTCCATACCATTGGATAATCTAACTCGAGCAATTTTTCTTAAAGCCGAATTAGGCTTTTTTGGTGTAGTGGTTGTAACTTTAAGACAAACCCCTCTCTTAAAAGGCGCCCCTCTTCTCAGAACAGTTCTTTTTCGATGCAAAGTATCTAGCGTAGTTTGTAACGCTGGTGCTTTGCTTTTTTGTTTAATTTGTTTGCGCCCTTTGCGGACTAACTGATTAATTGTTGGCATAATAAAATCAAAGAATACTAAAACAAATCCCGAATTTTCGGGATGTGCACAACTTTTATTGCTTTTTTAATTTAACACAAGATTTTTTTTTGGTCAAGAGCCGACCGAAGCGGAATAAATCTATTAAAATGACTGCCCAATAACCAAATTACATAAAAAATTTATTATTGGTAAAATCAGAGTCAAACCGAACATAATAAATAATATAATCAATAAAAAACCATATCTTTCTAACCCCAAATATTTCACCTGCCAACTGTAAGGTAAAAACGGCAAAATTACCTTAGAACCGTCAAGTGGCGGAACTGGCACCAAATTAAAAACCATCAGCATTATATTAATTCTAATAATGATAGCTAAAAAAACATATAGCGGTGAAAAGACTGGAATGAATCTAATAATTAACCCAAAAAAAATAGCGGTAATAAAATTAGCCAGCGGTCCAGCAATAGCAACCTTAGCTACACCGTATTTTTGGTCACGTAAATTATAAGGATTAAACGGTACTGGTTTAGCATAACCAAAAACTAAATTACCAGCTGTACTAATGTATAAAAGCAATGGCATCAAGAATGATCCAAATATATCTAAGTGTGCTATGGGATTAAGTGTTAAACGACCGGCATCACGCGCTGTCGGATCACCCAGCTGATCAGCCATCCAGCCGTGCATGTATTCGTGAATTACTGCTGAAAATAATACTACAACTAGAAAAAATAATATTGTCATAAAAAAATAAATAAAATTAGTTTAAAATAATATTACCACGGCTTGATATTTTTAGCAAAGCATGTTAATATCAATTTTGTATAATTAATTAATACAACAGACGGGTGACAAGTAGCTATTTCTACTGACTAATATCTGTTATCTGTTTTTTTATACTATGGCTAGAAAATGTGATTTATGTGGACGTGGCTCAACTAAGGATGCCAGTCGATCCCATTCCAACATCAAAACTCTCAAGAGACAACATGTTAATCTACAGTCAAAAAAAATTGACGGTAAGAAACTAAAGGTTTGTACTAAATGTATCAAAACCATATCTAAGTCAAAATAGTTATTTTTTTAAAAAACAGTTCCGAGTACTCGGGACTGTTTTTTGGTTGACAAAAAATAAAACTATCTATGTTGTACCAATATACCTCCCCACTCCTCGTTCTTGCACCTAGTGATCGGGTGCGAAAAAAGCCGTATACTGCTTACTCCCATATACGGCTTAGCTGAAAAATAAACCTCCACACAACCACTGTGGAGGTTTATTTTATACAAAAATTAAAAAAAATTATCAGACCTAAAATACCTCGCCTGCTTCTGGGCAAAAAAATTTATACCTAACTTCTTTTATCAACTTTTAATCTTTCAACCAAAAAATATACAAAAGGTAGAAAGCCGGCACTAAGAATAAAAGCCACAAAACTGAAAGCCAATTAATAAAAAAACCGAACCAATAAACGCCGATAATGATTCCGAACGAAATCAACGACAATTTAAGTAGTCCGATTTGCCACCAATTAAGCGTTTTGTCAGCAAATAATTTCTTCATAATTTTTATATAAAAAATTACGTAATTATTTTTTCCAATCTTCTATTACAATTTTTTTACCAAATTTTTTTATTATTAATTTCTGTTTTTCTCTAATCTTTAATTCTTTGACAATTTCAGCTGGAATAACAACAGACAAACTTCTTTTGCCTACTCTTGTTACTTTTCTAATATATTTTTTCATGTTTTTGATTTGATACATTGTTACGTAGCATGTTACGTAACACCAACTTTCATAACTTAATTATACTCCAAAAATCCCATAAAAACAACCTATTTAAAAATTTATTTTCATAAAAAATTACAAAAGAATAAAAATACCTTTTTGCTTTTTTGATTTACATTTGACATGCAAGCCCCTGTTGCTATAATTATGAATATAAACTCAATATTCCGTTTTAACAAAAACTATTATTTTATTAAAAAATTATTAACTTTAATATTAAAATGAACTATTTAAATAAAAAAATAAAAAAAATCACAATTTTACCAGGAATAAATAAATTCGGCAAAAGAGAAAATTTTAAAAAAATAGATATAGAAAAGGGTCAGGTAATAGCTATTGTTGGCCATACTGGATCAGGAAAAAGTCAATTGCTTTATGATATCGAGAGATTGGCTCAAAGAGACACTAAAAGTAAAAGAAAAATTTTAATTAATGACAAAATTCCCGACAAAGAAATAAAATCCAACCCAAAAAGAAAACTAATTGCTTCACTAGCTCAAACCATGAATTTTTTAACAGATATATCGGTTAAAGATTTTTTAAAATTACATTTAGAATCTCGCGGTAAAAAGAATAGACAAGGCTTAATTGAAGAAGTGATAAAAGAAGCTAATGAAATCACCGGCGAAGCAATTTCTCCTAAAATGAACCTGCTTAATTTATCCGGAGGACAAAGTAGAGCTTTGATGGTTTCCGATGTAGCTAATATTAGTACCTCACCCATCGTTTTAATTGATGAAATAGAAAACGCAGGTATAAGAAAAGAAAAAGCGATAAAAACCTTAGTAGAAGAAGGAAAAATAATATTAATTGTCACCCACGATCCTTCTTTAGCGCTGAACGCTGATAAAAGACTTATCATAAAAGACGGAGGTGTTATTAAAATTTTAGACACTACCCTGAAAGAAAAAGGTATTGCTTATTATCTCAATTGGATAGAAAATTATAGTTTAGAAATCAGAGAAAAAATAAGAAAAGGAAAAGAAATTAAAAATGTAGAAATATATTGCGAACCTATAAAATCAAAATGATAATATGAAATTTATAATAATAGCCGGCACGCCAGGCTCAGGAAAAACAAGTATAATTAAACACATAATTAAAGAGTTGAAAAACGATTTTAAATTATTTTTTGCTAAATTTGATTGTCTTCACACTTCAGACAACGAACGAATTGCTAAAGAACATGGTATTCCAACTATTAAAAAATTAGCCGGAGAACTTTGCCCTGATCATTATACGGCCTTAGAAATTCCTAAAATAATTAAAAAAAATCAAGATAAAGACATTATCATACTTGAAACTGCTGGTCTATGTTTAAGATGCTCACCTTACATTAAAGAAGGCTTAGGAATTAATATTTTAGACATTACATCAGGAGATCCTATTCGCTACGGTCCAATTTTAACTCAAGCAGATATTGTAGCCATTAGTAAGGGTGACTTAATTTCTCAAGCAGAAAGAGAAATTTTTAGAACAAAAGTCTTAAAAGTAAACCATAAAGCAAAAATAGTAGAAATCAACGGACTTACAGGTGAAGGTGCTATTGATATTGCTGAAATCATAAAAAAAACCGATTCTATCAAAAACAAAAGTTTAACATTAAAACACTCTATGCCATCAGCAATTTGCGGCTATTGCTATGGTAATAAAGTAATCAATGACACAAAAGTAATGCAAAGATTCTTGGCAGGGAAAGAATTAAAAAATTTAATCCCGAATTTAAATTGCGGAAAATGCGGTTTTAAATCTTGCAATGAATTTATTCGAGCAGTTTTAGATGATAAAATTAAAGCAACAGAATGTCCATTTATTAAACTAGATATGCTTCAAAAAAAATGAATTAAAAAAGATGACAAAAAAATATTATTGATGCCTTTTATCCATAAAAAAATCTAAAATATGAAAAAATTAAAAGTTGAAAAATCGAAATGTGCTGGTTGTGGAGCCTGTATTGGAATTTGTCCTTCCGGAGCAATTTCAATCGACAAAGACGGAAAAGCGATTATAGATGAAAAAAAATGTAATAAATGTGGCAAATGCCAAGAAATTTGCCCTTTTGATATTATAATAGAAGAATAAAATCTCTAAAATATAAAAAATAATCAAGGGATTTGGGATGTATCCTCTCTGTCGTCATTCCCACCCGCCTTGACGTCAAAACAAGCGAAGTCGGGAATCTAAAAAAAGATCCCCAGTCAAACTGAGGATGACAAAAAATCAAACAAAAAAGCTTCACCAAAAAACGCTGATCAAGAATTGGCATTACTCCAATGGGTTCTGTTGTTACAACAGATTATTTTTAATCAATTTGAAATTTCAATCTTTGTTGATGACTAAAAATAAATTTACCCCTTAGTCCGCACCCGTCAGACCACGGTCCGACAAGATTTAGGAAGCCAATTTTTGAAATTTGACCCAAAACTTGTATCAGTCTTAGTGAAGCTTTCCTATAAACAAAATTGATTTAAATGTCCTTATTTATATTAAAATCCTAGCACATTTTTCATAAAAAAACAAGGTTAGAAAAACTTAAATCTAACCTTGCGCTACCGCGATTTTATCACGAAAAAGATACTGGAGATAAAACAAAAAAACACCTTTGCTCTCTTCTTCTTTGCCTCTTTTTGTCTCCAGTAGAAAGCCTGCGACACAACGGACCCCTTCTTTTAAACTCTGTGCTTTTTTTACTCTTATCTTCTGCCTTGAACATAATTACCTCCCCCTTATTATATCTTCAAGCTCTTGAATACTACCATCTTGCGCCAATTTATCTGAAATCACGGACACAAAATGCTTCATCGCCTCTTCTTTTTCTTCCTCTCTTCCGTTTGCTTTCGCCGCTATTACCATACTAATAGCCCATTTTATTCTAGAAACGTCTTCTCCGCACATAATTACCCTCCTAAATTTTATTAAAAAGAACAAAATAAAACCGACCCCCTGAACGAGGGGCCGGTTTGTTTTCCCTAATGGTGTTAAACTTAGATATTAGTCAAAACACCACAAAAAATCAATCCCCTGAACGGGTTAAAGTAAAACCAAAAATAGGAATAAGTTTTTTGTATTGTTTTAATTAACATATTTTAAAAATAGATAGTTTACCTACCTGTGGATAATTATAACAAATTCACAGAAAAAAGCAAGAAAAATGAAAACAAGGAGATCGATTAGATCTCCTTATAGCTTTTACCAAAACCTCACCGATTCCCGATGAAATTAAGGCCCTGAATTTCAGGATCATATGCTCGCTTTTTTCTCTCTCTGTCGCCCCCCTGATCTTTATTTAATTCCTTTGGTGGGCTAAAATTTTTTTTCTGAAGATCACTGCCATCTTCCATGACTTCAACACACCCATTACCGCACATAACACCCTCCTTTTTTTCTCAATATTTTTTAAAAAGAACGCTAATATACAAAAAACCACCCGTTCGGGTGGTATTTTCATCTATTTCTATATAATTTTTTTTATCTACATTTTTGTATGAAAACAAGCCACCCTTTTAGGTAGTAACAAAAGCAATAAGCATAACAATAAATTTTTCCAAATAGCTTGTTTCATAAACTTATTAACATCTTATCTTGATCTATCTTTTTTGTCAAACATATTTTTTAGACAAAATTAAATGGGCTCTCTTATTTAGAACCCATTTATTTTTTTGAATTACTTAGAGTGGATATTCTTTTCTGTACCCATTTCTTCTAAAATGCATTCTTGTTTTTGACACTAAGGCAGCCCCTTTTTCATCAAGATAAAATGCACCTTCCAGCTGTTTTTTTAATAATTCCCAGCCAATTAAGCTGGCTGGATTGTTTGGATTGCCATGAACAACAATGCCACCATTTTGACCATAAACGACTACTGCCTCGCTATCCGCCAAGAGTGCTTGCAAATCCTCTGTGCTGCGAAACTTTTCCCCGTGCGTTATTTGTCCTGTTAACATGCTACCATCCCTCCTTCCTTTGAGCTTAAATTATTTTTAAAGAACTATTTAAAAAAACCGTCTTCCTTTGAAGACGGTTTTTTAATTTTTTATTACTAGTTTATTTATGTCTTCAAGGAATAGCAAAAAGCACCATTAATAATAGTAATAATGCTAATTAATTTTATCCTTTGACTTAAAAACATATATAAAATAATAATTTTTGCAGGAGGGAGAAGAAATGCAAATATCCTTCTCCCTAGTCTTTTTTACTTTCTGTCACCGGCGATGCGAAGTACTCGCTCCGCGGCAAAATCAGAAAAATCTTGTGAACCTACTTCCACTAAGTTAGGTTCTTTTTCGACCTTGACTTCGGCTTTGCGATGTCCTCTTATTACAGGACTAACAGCCATTCCTGGTGATCCAGCACCTACAGTGCCGAATTCTGGTATAATACCAATCTTGCCTCTGTCCATTGATAACCTCCTTTAAAAAGTTTAATTGTTAAAAGAAACTTTTCCCCCTAACTAAAAAACCACCCTTCTTTGTTGTGGGTGGCTTTTTTGCTATGTAAACTTTTCTTATCTCATCCTAGCCACCCGAAATTCTACTGCAATTAAAACCAACCCAATCAACAAAATAGTGGTTGACTTTAAAGAAGTAAAGATTTTTCGCATGGCTTTTTCCATATATATAACTATTTTTACTAATTCTAACTCTATAGTATTTAGACAAAAAAATCAAGATATAAAATTTTACCTAAAATTAGCTATTTTTTTTCACTAAACTGATAAATTGCGCTAATTTTTAACTTTTTCCACAACTATTCTTTAATACCGTCAAGATTAACATCGTAAAGAATTTTTTCAATTAGATGATTATACTCCAGCAATTCATCTTCTTTAAACCAAATTGCCATTTCCTTTTTTGCTTCTTCAGTATCGCCAGAAGCATGAATCAAATTTCTAACGCTTCGCTGATCAATATCAGCGATTGCATAAGAATCAAGTGTTAAATCCCCTCGAACAGTACCAACATCAGAAGTCAAAGGCTCTGTTCCACCAGTAATTTTTCTAACCAAAGCTACTGCCTGATTACCTTGCCAAACCATAACCACCACTGGTCCAGAACTCAAATATTTAGCATTAGCTTTCAAAACGGCCTCACCATTGTCCTTGTTAGTTTTATAAGGCGATTTTAAACCTTTCTTTTCATAAGATGCTCTAGCTTTTTTACCGACATTTTCTAGCCATTCATCGCCACCGACCCCGTAGTAATGCTGTCGAGCCAATTCCTCAGTCGGTATAACTATTTTTAGCCCAATCATCTTCAAACCGCTTCTTTCGTATCTTTTTATTATTTCGCCAATCAAAGATCGCTGAACGCCGTCTGGTTTAATGATAACTAAAGTTTTTTCTTTACTGGGATGATTCATACTAATAATTTAAATCTGCAAACATTTTGATAAATCTGCAGATTATTATCTAATTAATTATTAAGATTTATTAAGTTGATCTTTTATTTTTACACTAACTTGAGCTGGCGTTAATCTAGCTTTTACTAAATAACCAATCGCACCCAATTTTTCTCCCTTTTTCTTGTCTTCTTCTGTGCCCAGATTAGTTAACATAATAACTGGTATTTCTTTGATTTCCGGATCTTTTTTTATTTTTTCTAAAGAAGAAAATCCGTCCAGCTGAGGCAAAATTATATCCATCATAATAATGTCTGGCTTATGCTTTTTCGCAAATTCATATCCTTCAACCCCATTGCTAGCAATAATTACTTCAAAGCCATCAGCTTCAAATTTTGTTTTATACATTGAACTAATCATCTGGTCGTCTTCAACCACTAATATTTTTTTTTTGATTGTACCCATAAATTTATTACAATAGAACACCTTTGTTCAGGTATCTTAAGTAAATTATATCATTTATATTAAAATAAGCAAGCCTAGTCAGTCAGCCAAATTTTATCGCCATCGCTGTGTATTTCAACTGTACCGTCCAAATCATTCCTGTAAATTTCTGCGCCAATTCTTTCAAATCTCTTCAAAACCCTTAAACTCGGATGACCAAAATCGTTATCTGCCCCAACTTGTATGACCACTATTTCTGGATTAATTCTTTCCAAAAATTCCTGTGTATTTGAAGTATCAGAACCATGATGATTAGCTTTAAAAACTTGGGCTTCTGAAATAACTTCTTTTATGACTAATTCTTGTTCTATTTCTGCCTCCAAATCACCTGACAGGAAAAAACCAGTTTGACCATACAACAAACGCAAAGCGATTGAACTGTTGTTTAAATTACTAACTTCCTGTCCAGATAAATCTTTTCTTGGATAAATTATTTCCAATTGACAATCGTCCCCCAGAATAATAGTCTGCGGTCGATTAATAATAATCATTGGTATATTTTTGTTCTCAACCGCCTCCAACCATGCTAAATAATCTGGCGAATCATGTATCACGCCAGTGTAAATAATTTTTTTAATCGTATATCGACTAATAACACTATTTAAACCAGCCACATGGTCATCATGTGGATGAGTCAGAATCATTAAATCAATCACTCTGTCCCAAAAAGGTAATTCTGCTGACAGCTCCCCTACTACTGCATCATCCGAACCGCCGTCAATTAACAAGGTTTAAACAATGCTCAGGTTTTCTGCTTAACATAGCTTCGGGATATATAGGAATATCGCCGATTGCTACAGCATAATCACCATAAAATATGATTTTATTGAAGATAACTTTTAAAAATTGTTGCTTCTTTTCGAGGTCTAATTTCCCTAGTCTTCTTTTAGCTAATTTGCAAAAATAACTAACACTTTTATTTATTTGAGACCTATTTGATAAATTTTCTAATTCGGTTTTAAACTCAGCTATTTCGCCTTGTATCTTTGAATCCTGTTCGTCTAATTCGTTCATTTTATTAATATAAATATTTTTATCACTAATTTTTTCGTCTGTATATAAATCAAGGACCATCTCTCTCTTCTTTTCTATTTCGCCATATTTCTTTTCTAACAATTCTATTTTATTTTTTAATTCCTTCTCTTTTTTACGACTGCTACTGCTTAATAAATCTATATGCTTTTTGATTACACTCGGTCTTAAAACCTTTTCTTCAACCGTCCTCATCAAAGCATTTTCAATAGTAATTCCTCTAATCGATTTAAAACTACAATCAGCGTCATCATACTTGTTACGCTTATTCTTCTTATTGCACTTATAGTACTGTTTACCCTTGTAATTAGCACCTGTATACGAATAACCGCAATTACCGCACTTCATAAGCCCCGATAACAAATACGGACTTTCTCCCCTATAGGTAGAGCCGTTGTTTAATAGTTTCTTTTGAGCTTCATAATATAATTCTTTTGAAATAGTAATCGGAACTTTAATCGGTATCCAATCACTCTTTGCTCTCAGCTTTTGTCTTGTCTTTAAATATTTTGCATAATTATTTGGTCTGTCTGGTATCTCTACTTTCTCGATCCGATTATAATAAGTGGTACCAGTATAAGTTTCGTTCATTAAAACACGTCTAATAGAAGACCTTGCCCACACTCTATTACCTCTTCGGGGCTTCATCTCGTTATCTTTTAATTTTACTACCATTCCTTCAAGACTTACATCTGTCTTACAATAACTATCAAAAATATATTTTACTATTTCGGATTCTTTTTCATTTATAATATATTCGCCCTCTTTTTCTTTTGTTTTTTTTATATAAGTATAACCAAAAGGAGCTTCCGTCCCAACGACTAAACCTCTTTCTGCTTTTCTTCTTTTTCCTCTCATTGTCCTTTCGACTATTTTTGCTTTTTCTAACTCATTAACAGCGCCCAAAACAGTTAACGTAAACTTATTGTCGGGGTTATGAATATAATTTTTACCTTTTATAATTATCTCTTTGTTATACTTTAACAACTCAGCAATGATAATATTTTGATGATTAGAATCTCTCGCAATTCTATCAGCGTCTAAAAAATATACAACTTCAAATTTATCAGTTCTTAAATCATCTCTTAATCTATCTAATTCAGGCCTATCTAGTCTTGCCCCACTCCAACCATTATCAATATACTCATCAGCTAAAACATCTCCATTCTTTTTAATTTGTTTTTTTAACTCGTGTTTTTGACTTTCGATAGTTCCTTTCTCTTCTTGAAGTGATGTAGATACACGAGCATAATAGACTGCTTTTTTCATATATTAATTATTTTTTAAACATTTTATATTTAGTCTATTTTGCATTTTTTTTTCAATAATCATACGACACTCATCATTTTCTTCATCAATATAAACTTCATTATTAGAATTACTCTCACATGATGTTAATTTAAATCCATCAGCACATTGTGCAGTTAAAATGTCGGCTGGGGTATTAAAAAATGTTGATACATAATTTTCTGGGGGTATTAAATAACCATGTGTATCTAAATAATATGCGCTCTTCTCTATTGCATGAGAACCCCAACCTCCAATATGCAAAACACTAGCCCCATATTCCTCAAGAGTTTCTTCTATTTCAGCAACTGAGTTTAAATCTTCCTTTTCTCCGTAATTAAATTGATATACTTGAGAATTATTAACGTTTTCCTGACTTACGGGCATATAAATTATAAAATAATAAAATATTGAATACATTACCAGAAAAAAACACACTGCAATTATTATTTTAAACCAATTTTCTTTTATAA
>CAZKKV010000001.1:44314-51862 GCA_964553705.1 uncultured Gammaproteobacteria bacterium | reverse complement strand
CATAAAGGAAAATCAAAAAAACCAAATTCATTAAAATTATCACTAATCTCAACGAGACCGTTTAACTCCTTGGATAGATTATTTAATCTAACGACTAAATCTGGATAAAATTTCTTAGCATTACCGTCTGGTATTAAATCCAACAGATACCAATTTTTTACACCTAGAGAAATAATAAATCTACCAAAACTCTTTATACTTTTATAATTTAATTTAGAAATAACTGTACTTATATTAATATGAATATCGGAAAATTGTTGAACATTTTTTATGCCTTTTATAATCTCAGTAAAAGATCCAGGTGTCCTAGAAATTGAATCATGAATCTTCTTGTCTGGACCTAGTAATGAAAAAGTGATCTTATTTAAACCAGCTTGAATTATTTTTTGACAAAACTCGTTATAACTAAAAAGTCTCCCGTTTGTGCTAAAAGCGATTTTTTGATAACCAAGTTCTTTGGCAGTTTCCACTAATTTTATTATATCACTTCTAATCGTTGGTTCTCCTCCAGTAAATTCCACCCAATTAAAACCATTCTTTATGCCTTTTTTAAGCTCATTACATAAGTCCTCAAAGCTCCTATCTGGATAATTGACCATCTTATCTTTAACTGAACAAATAATACAATTATTGTTGCAAGAGAAACCAGTTAAAACTATTAAATTTTTATTATTAACCATTTTGGAAAGTAATTTATTTTAATAACATTGTCTATGACAACATCTGTTACAAATTGCTGGCAAGCCATTTTTGATAATATTTTTCCTAAACTTTCTTACCGCATTATTATTCCAAATTTTCTTCAGGTTTTCTTTTTTAAGATCTCCGATTACTTGATTGCAACCCAATACTCCTCCACCTGGAGTTACCTCCATATTCGGCAAGATATTTAGACCAAGCCAAGGGATATTGCAGTTATTCTTAGAACTACTATTATTGCTACCATAAAACAATTCCATATCTCTGACATTAATATCGGGTAAAAAATAAATTTTAAAATTTAATTTTAAATTACTAATTTTTTCCAACTGCGACTTTAATATATTTAAATCTATTTTTTGTTGAAAATTAGCTAAATTTAAATATTGATGCTGAAAAGACAAAGTATCTATATAAACGTTATTATCGCTAAAATACTTGGCTAAGTCAAATAAGTGGCTATAATTCTTTTCTCCTATTAAACAATTAATATTAATAGTCTTTTGTTGACTTTTATAAGTCGGTTCTTTTTGCCTAATTTCTTTTATATTAGCAATCACTTTATCAAAACAACCGGGTACTCCTCTCAATTCATTATGCCTTCCGCCGATGTCATCAATGGATATATTAAGTTGATTTAAATTACTATTAAGAATATCATCTATGTATTTATCCAAAAGTATTCCATTGGTAGTAATTGAAGATTTAAAGCCGTAGCTATCTGATAATTTTAAAATTTCTACAAAATAAGGATTAAGTAATGGTTCTCCGCCGAAAAAATGAATCAATGGTTTTATAAAAAAACTTTTTTTTGCATCTTTTAAAATTTTCTCAAAATCATTTAGCCTTATAATTCCATTTTTTGACAAATAAAAATTATCGTCTTTTTGATAACAGGCGTGACAATGACAATTGCAATTCAGAGTTAAGTGTATTAATAAAAAAAGTGGCTGAATTGCCTTTTCACCAAAAATTCTCGCCAAGTTTAGCAATTTTGGATTTTTATGAATTGACTTTTTTATATTCATTACCCTATTTATTATTTATAAATATGTCTAATCGTTTTTTAAACAAAAATAGTAAATTTCTGAAACCATCGCTCCATCTTTCTAGCTTAACTCTACCCATTCTATCTGAATAAGTTATCAACTTCTCCTCAAAATTAATCTCTTTACTTAATATTGCCTCCATTTTTATTTCTTCTGAAAAAGACATACTGCCACTCCTTAATCTCATCTTTGATAAAACCTCTCTTCTAAAAACCCACATACCAGACTGAGAATCTTTAATATTTTTAAAAACTAAAATATTAAAAAATAAAGTTAAAGCAAAATTACCCAATCTATTTAAAAAACCCATAGATCGCTTATTCTTCAACGGAAATCGGCAACCGGAAATAAAATCTAAATTTTTATCCAATAAATTATCCAATAAATTATTTACTTCTTTAATCGGATAAGAATTGTCTCCGTCCATAGTCACGATAATATCTCCTATAGCATGCCTGAAACCTGTTAAATAAGCTTGCCCGTAACCTCTCTTTTTTTCAAAAATAACCCTCGCACCTAAATTTTTAGCTATTTCTGATGTCTTATCTGTTGAATTATTATCAATCACAATAACTTCATCAATAAAGTCTGGCTTTGTTTTTAGAATTATTTCGATTCCATCCTCTTCATTAAAACAGGGCATTACTAATGATATTTTTTTATTTTTATACATTGTTATAATCTAACTTATCTTTGTTGTTTTTATAAATTTTGCCTCTGTCTAAAAATACCTCTACTGAAAAATAAATTTATTTAAAAAATCTTAATAAACGCGAACTTGATCATTAATAGATATGACTTTATTTGTGTTATGTTTTTTAAATTCTTGATATGCTGAAAAATTTTTTTGGGTCTTAGATAAAATTTTAAATAAGCTCTCCTTTGTAATAATTGCATTCTGTCGGAAGATAAGTCAGGTAAATCATGAACTGGACCTGAATATACCCCATAATTATCGTAGTTAAAATTTTTAATAGCATCCATTTTCTGCAATTCACTATAAACTTCTGTCCCGAGATAAGGTTTCAAAATTAAAAATTTTGCAAAATCAGGCTCAAGCTCAATAGCAAAGTCGATTGTTTTCCAAATAGATTCTTCTGTTTCTCCTGGTAATCCTATAATAAAAAAACCCCAAGTTATAAAATTATATTTTTTCGTTAATTTAAAAGCTCTTCTGACTTGGTCCTTACTTATTCCCTTTTTAATATTTTTTAATATTTTTTCGTCTCCAGTCTCCACGCCAAATCCTAAATCTTTAAAACCCGCTCCCTTTAACGCTTGCAATATATCGTCGTCAACACTATCAACTCTTAAACCGTTTGCGAATGACAAAATTAGGTTCCATCTATTCGCCTGAATCTCTTGACAAATTTCAATAGCCCGACTTTTTTCTAGAGTAAATACATCGTCCATAATATGGATCTCTTGAATATCAAATTTTTCAATATAATATTTAATTTCTTCTATAACAGACTCCTTCGACCTGGTCCTAAATTTTTTCCCAGCAATCAACCAAGCACTACAAAAAGTACAATTAAACGGACACCCTCTGCTTGTCATAATAGAAATTACTTTATCATGAATTGCTCCAGGTGGATGATATTTTTTTAAATCGTTAACTAGTTCCCATGCAGGAAATGGCAAATCATCAATATTTTCTATAAAGTCTCTCGACGCCCCTTTGACAACTCCATTTCCTTCTTTGTACCACAAACCTTTTATTTTATAAAAATCAACTCTGTCACATTCTAGGAAATTCACCAATTTTTTTATGGTAATTTCACCTTCCCCGATTATTAAAAAATCAATATTTTTGTCACCAATGCAATTCTCTGGATCAACAGTCGCATGGATACCGCCCAAGACTACTTTTGCCTGGCAATTTTTTTTTATTATTTTAGCAATCCGTCTTGCTGATTTAAATGTCGGAGTTGAAGCAGTTAAACAAATTAAATCTGGTTTAAAAATGTTTAAATAATAAATCAACTCCGTTTCATTAATTTCATCTGCATCAATATCAATAAATTTTACTTTATGATTAATTTTTAATAAAACAGCCCCGATCATTAATAGGCCAATCGACGGATAAGGTGGTTTTATGTTTTCCCCATAAACAAATCTTTGAGATGGCGAAACCAATAAAATATTCATTGTTTTTTTGTTTTAATCTCTATACTCAACTTTATTAAATTAATCAGATGTAGCCAGCTATCTCTAATTATTTTTACCCGAGTATAAGCATTTTTTCTGATAAAAACCGTAGGGATTTCTACTATTCTGAGTCCTTGCAAATTTGCCCTAACCATAATTTCAGTATCCCAAAACCATTCTTGATTTTTTATTTTGTCTAAAAGAGGAATAATTTTTTCTCGACGAAAAAATTTACAACCCGTTTCCGTGTCTCCAAAATCTTTTCCTAAAAATAATTTAAGCAAAAACTTATAGGCTTCGCTTATTATCCATCTATTTAAAACAAATAATTTAAATTTTAATTTATACGTCCTGTGGGCAACTGCCACGTCATAACCATTTTCTAATTTATTAACTAAAGATAAAATATACAACGGGTCAGTCGACAAATCAATATCAATAAAGCCCACGATATCACCTTTAGACTTTCTAAATCCTTTACTTACAGCTCCCCCTCGACCAATATTTTTATCGTTTGAATACAACTTGTATTTTTTATTATTCTGGCAAATATTTTTTATAATATTAAGAGTATTATCCTCACTACCGTCATTAATTAAAATGATTTCATAGCTATATCTTGTTTTTTCCAAAACCCCACTTATTCTCTTGATTTGTTCATGAAGTTGACTCTGCTCTTCATTGTAACAGGGTATTACAATAGATATATCAATTTTATTTTTTTTAAATTCATTATTTATCATTTTGAATATCTTTTTATAGTTTTCCTAATCGTTTTTATAATATATTCTATTTGTTCAGAAGTTAAATTTGCATCAAGAGGCAAGGAAACAACCCTTTCGGAAAAATATTCGGCATTTGGCAAATAAATATTTTCGCCAATAATTTTTCTAAAAGCAGGCTGTTTATGCAAAGCGAGAAAATGGATTCCTGTACAAATCCCCTTGTTTCTTAATATTGAAATAAATTTATTTCTTGAAATCTTTAACTTTTCTAAATTAAGCAGTGTAGTAAATAGATGACAGGCATGGATGATATCCTTAGGTGTTTTAGGGGGTAAACTGATTTCTTCCAAATCAGCTAATCCATTCAAGTATTGATTCCAAATTTCTTTCCTGGTTTTTAAATTTTTCTTAATCTTTTTTAACTGAGATAGCCCTAACGCAGCTAAAATATCATTCATTTGATAATTATATCCACATTCAATTACTTCATAAAAATTAACTTTATTCTCAAATCTCTTTCTCGCACTTTTGTTTATTCCGTAAGAACTCAAAATTTTCGTTCTGTCAGCCATTTTCTTGTCGTTAGTTACTATCATTCCGCCACCTCCTGCGGTAATATTTTTAGTAGGGTAAAAACTAAAACAACCTGCAACTCCAAAATTACCACAAGACATTTTTTTATATTTAGCTTCAACTGCATGGGCACAATCTTCAATAACTTCTATACGTTTAGCTCTAGCGATATTCATAATTTTCTCAATTTCGCAAGGTCTGCCAGCAAAATGAACCATTATTATTGCCTTCGTTTTTGAAGTGATTTTATTCTTGATTTCTTCTGGACTTATATTACCTGTTTCTTTGTCAATATCAGCAAATACAGGAATAGCTCCTTCATGAACAATAACATTAGCAGTTGACGCAAATGTAATTGGGGTAGTGATCACTTCATCACCCCTGCCTATGGATAATAGTTTAAGAGATAGTGATAATGCGGAAGTGCAAGAATTTACAGCTATCGCATATTTTGAACCAACATGCTTCTTAAAATATTTCTCAAATTCTTTAGTTTTTGGACCATTGCCTATCCACCCACTTTTTAAAACTTTCGCCACTTCGTTGATGTCGTTTTTATCAATACTTGGCTTTCCAAAGACAATTAAATCTTTCATAATAATTAAAATATCAATTTATATAAAAATATAGGGCAAGTCTTTCCTGAATCAATTAATACCTTCGGGTCATAATAAATGATTTCATATTTAAAATTTTTTATTATTTGATCATGAAAAAATTCATTGCTATCATCTCTAAAACAAGCAAGAGTTCCTTGACTTATGTATATATTATCATATTTATCACTAAGATAATCTACTTGACCCTGAATATTGTTGTTGACTTCTACAACGTTAACTTTTTTATTTCTTAAACCATAAATCCCTGTGAATATAGACCCGCGATAATTAACGATAATTGCAGAATTATTTTCAATATTACTCTCGTTATCATGGACAAGTATATACTCCTGATTTCTAATGATGGTAGCTTTATCATCCCACACCCAGTCAGGTTTATAAAATTTAAAATTGAAGAATATTAATATTAATATAAAAATCGGTAATAGATATTTGCCGATAGTCTTGTTGCTAAATACAATTTTAAAAATTAATCCAAACAATATTACTAAGGGAAGTATTAAGTATGAAAAATAATGAAAGAAACTAACATATTCATTATATTAAAAAACTGTAATTACCGTAAAAAAAACAAAAAAATAAACAAAAAAATTAAGAACCTGCTTTTTTTTATTCAAAAAGAAAAAGGATAATAAAAAAATTAAGAACAATGGTACATATTTAAATAAATAAATAACATTAATTTTTACATGCTCACTAAGCAAACTTGCGTTATAGGATAATAAACCACTTATGAAATGACCATTGTTTTTAATAATTTCTGCCTGTTCTGGATCTGTAAAATTACCGAAATTTTTCACACCAATGAATGGAGAGCTAAAATACGTAAGAAAAACAGCTATAGTTATTGGTGCTATTATTATTAAAAACCAGTTAATTATTTTTCTTGTATCAAAAACATCTTTTTTTTCCAGGGAATTCCACAATATAAAAAAATAGATACAGAGCCAAAACACCATTTCCACTCTTAATATTAATGAGAGCGCTAGTATCGCCAAACTCCAAATTAAAATCTTTTTATCTTTGAATTTAATAAATAACAGTAAAGTAAACAAGCTAAAAGTGCCAAACACCTGTCCGGCCAAAAAATAATCAGGCGCACGACCTATCAAAAAATTATTAGGATGAAACAAAAAAAGTAAACTAATCCAAAATGACATTCTGCTGTCGCCAAGTAATAATTTTAAGATTAAATATACTAATAAAGATTGAAAAATAATCAAAACAGAGCTAACTACTAGTAAACTTTTAAAGGTAATTGGAATAAAATAAGAAAGATAGTGCATTATAAAGAAAAATCCCATTGCTCGATGAGAAAAAAGTTTCAATAATCCCTGATCAATAGCAACGATAGCGTTTACCGCCTTATCTAATCTAACAAATACTGGACCTTTCCATAATAAAGCGCCGAAAATAATTATCAAGAAAATCGTTATGATTAATAAATATTTATCAAATTTTACAATTTTTTTTATGTAACCAAAGTTCTTAATAGAAAAAAGTAGTATAACAAAAAGTAAAATGATAATTAACACTTCATGATAAGTAAACAGAAATTTTTCAATGGACATATAAATATTGTAACTTTTTTCGGGAAATAACAACAATACTATCAATTGGACAAATAAAAAAATTAAAAAACTAAGGGGTAATACGCTAACTTTTTTGAATATTTTTAATAAAATCATAATTTTTATTTTTTTACATACCCTATTAACGCTGATAATGCAT
>CAZKKV010000001.1:35717-44214 GCA_964553705.1 uncultured Gammaproteobacteria bacterium | reverse complement strand
TGCAAAAATCTTCTACCCATTGATTATTCAATGTAAATGTTGAATCATGAAACATTAACCCTTTTGCATTATATACTTTTTTGAGTAGGATTATTTCATTAATTAATTTATTTATACTTTTGTAGCGTACCTTCCTGCCTGAAATACTACTAGCACAACAAAAAGCACAATTAAACGCACAACCCCTTGAACATGTTATTGAAAATGATGGATATTTTTTTGTATAAGTAGCTTGTGAAATATATTTATTCATAGGAAATATATCGTAAGCTGGTATAGGTAAGTTTTCAGAATTTAAAAAATTATTAAAATTAGGCTTATTAATTATTATCTTTTCTCCCTCCTTAAATGCGATACCCTCAATATTCTTTATTTTTTTAAATTGCTTACTTTTGATACACTCAAGTAACTCAAAAAAAGGCTTTTCCCCTTCACCTAGAATTATATAATCAATACAACTTGTACTCCTCAATGTTTCTTCTGACATAATACTACCATGAACTCCTCCTAAAACAGTTGTTATATTCGGATGATTTTTTTTTATTAATTTAAATGTACTTATTGTTTTATTTATTTGTAATGTAGTGCTACCTATTCCAATAACACGAAAATTTCCCAACGAAAGATACTTTAAATACTTTGTTGTGTCAAATTTTTCAATACTCGGTTCTAAATAACTCACGTTATATCCTCTTTCTCTGATATACCCAGCCATATCGGCTATACCACAAGAAAATGTATTATTGCCTGCGCCTTTATAAAATTTTCCAAAAGTTATTTTTCGCTCAACTAACGGTTCTTGGAACAAAATATTCATAAAAATTATAATTTACTAATACGAAGTTACCTCAATTGATTTTATTCTATTAATTCAACTATATAAGTATTAACATAATCAGACTGAAATATTATTTTTTTATCAACAAGATGATTCTCTAAAAATTGGCAGGCGTAATCTTTCCCGTCTGGATAACTAGAATCACAACGGTAATCTCTAATAAATACTAAGCATTCATTATTCTTAAATTCTTTTAAAAACAACTCCTCGGTTTCAGTATTAATTAAATCAATAGCTACAGCTTTATATTTATTATCCTTAAAATAATCATTGGTCGCAAGCATGTATTGGCTGGAAATAACTAAACAACTATTTGGTATTTTGTCCACTGCCATCCAATATTCTTCTCCTGGATGAACCAATGTTCTATCCCCTGTCTTTGTTGCCCTGGCGTCTTTAAACAAGGATCTAGGGAAATAAAAATTATAACTTTTTTCCAAAGGTCTTAATTTAAAAACAAAAGGATATTCTGATTTAAAAAGTGGATTTAAAAAAATTATTAACAAAAAACACAAAACTAAACTAAGCGACAAATATTTTTTCTTTTTCAACGGATTTAAAATGTAAATACCATAGCCAGCAATAACAGAGTAGGGCAAACAAAACATCAAACTTCTTCTAAGATAATCTCCAGTTAGCTCTCCTGTGCCATAAATATTACCATCAAACATGAGACTATAAACAACAAAATAAGATAAAAATAAACAAAAAACAAAAAAATATTTTTTCTTAAATTTTAAAAATAATAAAATTATAGCAATAAAAAAAATAATGGAAATTATAACATTATAATGAAAAAAATAACCACCTAGAGGATAATTATCAAAAAACTGTAATAACAACGCTTCGCCCTGAATAAGCAACCCTTTATAATGCAGGGCAAAAAAACCACCGCCCTGATAACTACTGTACGGATTGTTATATAAAAGCCAGTGTAAAACAGGAATTTGTAAAATAAAAAATGTTAAACCTATTGAAAATGTATGTAAAATTGTCATTGAAAGAGCTTTCCGTCTTTCCCTAATATTCATAATAAAATTTTTAATTTCAGACCATTTGAATATAAAAACAAAAAACAGCAGGAAAGGAACTAGAATATAACTTTCTTGTCTGACGTAAATAGAATACGACAAACAAACCACTGTTAATAACCATGTTATAAATTTATTATTTTTTATCGCTAACAAATAGAACAAAATTGTTAAGCCAACAAAAAATAAACCAGTTGGTCTAGAAAGTCCGGTTTGAGAATTAATAATATTAATCGGAATTAGAGAAAAAATTAAAGCCGCATACAAACCAATTTCTTCTTTTTTGAAAACTAAATACGATATCAAAAATGTTAATATTATTGTTAGACTACTTAAAATCGCCGAAACAATAGAGGCGTTAAGACTGTGGATACCAAGCATTAAATGAGCTAAAGCAATAATAAATGGGTATCCAGCAGGAGCTAAAATTTGCTCAAATATTTTACAATCTTCATGATTACCCAACGCACAAGATTTTACGAATTCCCCATGCATAACCCATAGATGTGCTGATTCCTGAGCAACATAGCCATCAGAGAATGGTCCAAGCCAATATTCTGAATTTCTTAAATAAAAACCAAACAAAAAAATCACTAATAATATTATCCAAATTTTTTTATCAATTTTTTTTATTTCTTGATATAGATGTTTTATGTTAGCCCAAAATAAATAAATCAACAAAGCAAAATGAACTAACATGAAATAGAATAGCCAACTATAAAATATTTTATACATACAAAATTATTTTAATACCAAATTGATTAAGACTTAACTAGGTGAAATTAATGAATCAACTTTAGCCACTCCTTTAATAGCTTAGGTACCATTTTTGGGTTAAATAAAACATTAATATTTAAAAAGCCTTCATGTGTACAAAAGCACTTGCTTTGTTCAATCAATTTTCTTACTCTTATAGCTTCTTGAGAAAACCAAATTTTTTTTAACTGATAGTCAGTCTCTCTGATATTGCCTATTTTTAAATCTTTAACTTCGCAAGCGGACACATCTCCATTTTCATACACCACTCCAGTCAAACTACCAGCCAAACAATTAACAAAACACTTATTTCTACCACGGACTATATTTAACACTAATTTTCTAGACAGCATATCACGAGCATTAAGAATAGACGAAAACAAACGTTTTTTATAACCCAAACCATGTCCTAGCTTCATGTCTTGCTCCCATAAAAATACTAATTTTTTATAGGCATCCTGAATAACGCCTTCGTTTCTAGATTCTTTCGCATCACCCCTGATCAATAGAGGGAAAAAGCTGTCCGGTTGAATAACGTCTCTTATGTAAAAATATATTTTATGTATATTCTTATAATTCTGTCCCATTAAAGTAGTATTAACCGCTATCTGCAAATTTTTATTATGAATAGTTTTAAGTTTTTTAATAGTTTCTGTGGCTTTATTAAATATACCAGGCACTCCTCTAATTTCATCATGTTGTATGCCAATTCCGTCAATTGAGATAGTCACTTGTAGATTCAATTCAGGACATTCTTTTAATACCGCCTCTACTGTCATAAATATCCTATCAGACAACAAGCCATTAGTTGACAAATTTATTGACCTGATTTTACTATATCTATAAAAAGCTTCAATAATCGCAACGAGATCTTTACGAATGAACGGCTCACCTCCCGTGATTGATAAATGTTCAACGCTGTTTAAATTTTTAGAAATTTTGATTAATTCATCCAATCTCAATTCTTCACTTGGCTGATTTATTTTTTTCGAGTAAAAACAATGAGAACACCTAGCATTACATCTATTTGTTACAAACAATATGAGATAGATTGGTAAAGAATTTTTCCTAAAAAACAATTTACTGGCAATTTTAAAATAATTCATATTCTTTTTCCTGTTAAAAATTTCAGCAATCCGCCCATTATTGCCACGCCACAAATAAAAATGTCTAAAATAAAAACAAAAAATGATTTAAAAGCAAAAACTGTGCCGTAATAACTCCTTAAATATAGTAAAAAATTAAAATTTATCAAAAGAAAAACCATAAATAAAAAAATAAAAATCCACGGATTAATTGATATTATTAATAATAATAATGATAATAATAACAAAGGCAATAGAGCTATCGAGACAACAAAATTAACCGCAATACTTTTATTCTTAGCCATATTTCTGTAAAAAACATTAGTTAACTTATGAATTATTAAATTATAGCTTCTTCTAAATTCTTCTTTTATAAATATTTTAAAATTATATTTATGTAAGTGCTTAACTTGGATATTGTTATCAAAACCAACTTTATAACCAAACTTAGTCAAAACTACTCCAAACAAAGTATCTTCAATTACTTTTATCTTAGTGTCAAAACCTCCAACTTCATCAAATATTTTTTTATAGACAGCAAAAATTGAAGTAAACGCCCATGAGATTGTCTTTACTTCTTTTCTATACGAATAATGCATATATAAATTTTTATATCTACTTAAAGTATCAAGCATTTCACACTGCGGTGACAAATATCCGCTAACAGCTATATAATCTTGATCGAAATTTAAAAAATTCACAATTTTATTTAATGTATCAGAAAATATTTCCACATCAGAATCAATAAAAACTAATATTTTACCTTGAGCGTATTTCGCACCAGTATTTCTGGCTGTTGATGGACCACCCCTGCATTCACGGCTTACTGTCTTTACTTTAAATTTTTTAGCCAAATCAATACCACTGTCCACTGAACAATCATCTACGACAATTACTTCAAAATCTCTAAAAATGGAATTAAAAATGGATTTTAAACATTTTTCTATTGTGTGCTGGCTATTATGTGTCGGGACTATAACTGATAATAACATTTATTTATCTAAAATTAGATTGTTTGTAATAAAAAATTATTTTCTACTTAAACGACAACTCTTTATACAAAATTTAATAATTTTGAAACTAAAATTTTATTATTTTCAAAATGATAAATTGTTTTCTTTCCTTTTGATATTTTAAAATCATCACCCGAAAACGATATGACGTCGCCTTTATCTAAATATTTTGCTATCGTTCTTGCCTTATTTTTTCTATTTTTATTTTCATAATCAGGGTAATTAGTTTTAAAATAATAAAAATTCGAATAAAATAATTTATTTTTTATCACTTTACCTTCAAAAAAGAAACCGCTTCTGTTATCCCATGAAACATACATATTCCCCAGAGTACAATCTAGAAAAATTAAATATGGTCTTTTCAAATAATATTCTAACATCCTGAAAAATTCAGGAGATTCTTCCCCTATAACCCCACGAATTTTGTTTCCATGTTCTACTGAATTTTTACAATCAAAGCTACATGGTAAATGAAAAGAAAAATATAAATTTGAAAGACCATTTAAACAATTATTGAAAGTAAAATTAATTTTTACTGGTAACTCAATAAAAACTTTAGCCTCCCTAATATTAATATTTTTTAAAACATTATCAATATAATTTTCATAACAACATTTTGGATAACTGAGCAATTCACTAAATTTTCTGACATATTCTAAGGAATCATTGAATGACATTTTTTGATCTATAATCTTGTATGACGGATCAACGTTCTTTGCATCACTAGCATATTTTTTATTCTTGGATACGTAAACATTGTATTTTCCAAAAAGTTTTTTATCACTAACAACAGTCACTAAGCTATGCTTTTTAAAATCATTTTGTATTTGCTTAAACTCATTGAGAGTTGAACATTCTATTCTGGTTGCCTTCTTTACGCCATGTTTCACTGCTAATAAATCTGACGATGATAAAACATAGTCTTTATTATGAAAATTATTTATAATTTTAGGTTTATTTAATTTCATAATATTTCTATTTCTTTACTGGCTTAAATTCTTCCCAACCAAAAATATCAACATATTCTTTCCAAGGTCCTTCGCAAATATTGTAATATTTACATTTTTTACACTCTTCTCGCTTAACTTTTCCTTTTCCGCTTTCTCTACGATATTTACCATAATCTTCAACCATAAAATCAGCATCATAGATTCTGGTTTCTGGCATAATTTTTTCAGCGATACAATCCTCATAGCTTTCCATTAAACAATACGGTATTGCCTCAGTCATAACTTTTTTACCAGCCTTCAAACCAATATCCAATCCTCTTTTTACATAAGGCATAATATCACTTTTACGCGGGACTATCCAATCCTGATTTTCTAAAGCAGTCCCAGCTATGTGAATAAAAGCAAATTGAAATTGATTAACATCTAAATCAACTAGCAGTTTAGCTAATTCTGGCAAATATTTGTAATTTTTAGCAGTAATAACACTATTTGTCAGAACAAATTGATTAAGTTTTTTTAAATTTTTGATTCCTTGAACCGTTTGATTAAAACTTCCCTTAGCTCTAGTTAAAAAGTCATGAATCTTAGAATTATGGCCATGCAATGATGGTCCGAATTGAGTAGCACCAGCTTTGATTGTCTTGATACAAAATTCAGGATAAACAAAAATTCTGCCATTAGTTTGTATTTGTATTTCCTTAAAACCTATTTTTTTAGCAATTTTTACTAATTTAAAAAAATTAGGATGTAAACATGGTTCACCTCCAGTAAAAACAACTTCTCTTTTCCCTTTGCTAAATGCCTCCCGTAAAGATGTCCTAATTTCCCCAACTTTTTTAGCTGATAAATAATCACGCTTTCTGCCCTGGACGCAGAAAGCGCATTGATTATTGCAATAAAACCCTACTTTTATATCAACTCTTTCCATAAATTATTTTCCAGAACCCTTAGCTCCTTTTATTAATTTACTTATCATTTTTGATGTTCCTTCAAGTTCTTCAAACGGAAATTTATTAGTCAATAAAAATGTATCCAATTTATCTTCTTGTCCTTTTTTTTCACTATATACAGTAATTGTTATTAAAAATTTGTCTGTTTTTTTTATTTTATTTATTTTTTTAAAAAGTTCATCGTGCATATACTTTTATTTTAATATTTAAAAAATTATTTTTTAACAAAAATTACGAAATCAACGGATCTTTTGCAAACCAATCTTTACTGATAATTTTAGCAAAATACCTGCTGCCACCGCAACATTTATATTTAAATCTACATTTGTTACATTCCAATGATAAATATTTTAGCCCTCTTATTTTCTTCATAAAAGGATGGTTCCAAGCACTTAAAATATTCAGAGGATTGCCTAAGTTTTTATCTATAAAATAATGGGGTTTAGCATACCCTCTGGGATCAATAACTATGCGACTATGCCCGTCATCAAACAAAGCCCCAACACTAATAGTATTTAATTTATAAGAATTCATAACAGAGCAAAAAGGCACGGCATTTGCAATAATTATATCTCTACCTGTTTTTTGTTTTAAATCAAAAATTTTATTTGTTAAAATATTAATATTACTTTTTGATAAATCTTTAAAATTTCTATCTCGACCTATTGGACGATAAAATTCCCATTCATCAAACGGTAAAGCTAAAACAAGCCGAGAAAGCTTGTCAAAATTAACAATATTTTCTTCCAAAGCAACTGTACCTATTCGAATCATGGGAATTCCTTGATTTTTTAATAATTTTATTGCCTTAATCTTACTTTCTAGAGATTTGTTAAATCCTGTGATTTTTTGTTCTAATTTTTTGTCCCAACTATCAATGGGTATTAAAACATTATCAACAATGTTAGATAATTTTTTAGCAACTTTCTCATTTATTAAGGAACCATTTGTGTTAAGTCGAACTTCTAACTTTTTCTCTTTGGCATACTGCAGTAAATCAAATATGTCTTTTCGGAGCATTGGTTCTCCGCCAGTAAATCTTACTACTTTTATACCTGCCTCACTTATATTATTAATTATTTTCTTTATGTAATTAGTAGAAAGCTTATTCTTCGTTCTTTGTCCTTCAGCAAAAGAATCTTTATTAAAACAAAATTTACATTGAAAATTACATCTAGATTCCACCTCTATCATAATTTCGATCGGCAAATCTGGAATTAAACGAACTTCTTTCTCTCCGTATATATTAAAATATCCGGCAGGAAAACCGGAGCAAATTTTATAAAATTTACATTGCTTGCACTGATCATTTTTTTCTCCTCTATAATTTTCACTAGTCGGCAAAAGGTGATCTCGACAAAATTCATTGATTACGCAATGAGGAAAATTCTTCAACCATACTTCAAAATATATTTCATAGTCCAAAATTTGATAAATAAACGAAACGATATTAGAGAAACATGGTAAATTATCTTGATTTTCAGTTATTTTTATTTCTATTTTGTCAACTTTTGTTTTCTTCACTGTTTCAGCTAATTGAAATAATGACCTATAATTCAATTTATCCAATGTAAATTTAAACATTTTGCATCAACCTGTTAATTTATTACTTTTCATAAAAATATTACCACCTCTGTCGTTTACTGTCGTAATACAACACTCATCTTTTCAGATTTCATTACAAAATTCGTACAACAAAAATTTTAATATCAATAGCTAGAATGAGAAGCGTGAGAAGCGTGAGAAGCGTGAGAACCGTGAGAAGCGTGAGAAGCGTGAGAAGCGTGAGAAGCGTGAGAAGCGTGAGAACCGTGAGAACCGTGAGAAGCGTGAGAAGCGTGAGAACCGTGAGAACCGTGAGAAGCGTGAGAAGC
>CAZKKV010000001.1:0-35617 GCA_964553705.1 uncultured Gammaproteobacteria bacterium | reverse complement strand
ACCGTGAGAAGCGTGAGAAGCGTGAGAACCGTGAGAACCGTGAGAAGCGTGAGAACCGTGAGAAGCGTGAGAACCATGAGAGGCATGAGTGCAAGCAGCTGATGACGGATCTGCCTTCATTACTCCAGCAAGACCAATACCTAACGCTAAAACTTTCATTGAAATTTTAACAATGTCTTTTTTATTAATTCTCCCCTCCTCGCTAGTTAAAAAATCTTTTATGTCTTTTTTTATTTGAGGCAATTTGTTCTTCATATTTTATCTTACCTGCAAAATAAGAGGTCTTAATTATTATTATCTATTATAACACAGATTATTAAATATTATAATCCCTGAAAGACAAAGCGCTACTTTTTTAGCCAATTATTGAAAATCTTCTCTATTTTTTTATCTTGTAATTTTTCAAATAAATAACCCAAGATAGCTTTATGAATCTTGCACCTTTCGTTGTTGGGAATTTGAGCAAAAATATTATTTTGTTCAAAATAGTTATATATTGGGCAAACTCCACAATAAGGAGCATAAACACAATCGCTACATCCCGCCAAACCAACAAGACAGGAAGCCGAACAAACCGTTCTGGCAACTGGATTACTAACTATTTCTTTATAGTTATCATTTTTAACATTACCTATTCTAAAACTCTCATCGTTCATCATACTAACCATTCTGCCTTCGTCGCAGGTATAAACATCGCCATTATAGTTATACGCCAGCTGACCTATGCCAGCACCACAAGGCGACCTCAACTCCATCATATTAGGGTCATAATCAGTTAAAATCTTCTCCAAAAAAATTTTAGCCTGCCTTTCTACAAAATGAGTTCCTTCTAAATTAAGCTGAATAATATAATCAAGAGATTTTTTATAAAATTCAATAAATTCTTCGCTGGAATAAGTTATTT
The DNA here is from genome assembly GCA_964553705.1 of uncultured Gammaproteobacteria bacterium. Taxonomy (GTDB): domain Bacteria; phylum Patescibacteriota; class Patescibacteriia; order Patescibacteriales; family GWC2-42-12; genus CAYXNZ01. Next base: position 34,713 of record CAZKKV010000001.1, on the reverse strand, counting down.
CTTCCCAAACATTTTTGGAAAAACCAAAAGGATTCAATGGTCTAAAAAATAAACTGCTAAATCCTAATTTAATATACTCGTCAACAATTTCCTTGTAATACGGCAAAGAATAATGACTAACTACGACTATACTAGACATTTTCCAAATATACTCCTCTTTTCTTAATCTGGGATAATCTCTGTTAAAAATATTTATCCATTTAGCCACATACTGATGGCTATCTCCATCTCCGTTTATAGGTCTATTTTTATTATGCAATTCTTTAGGACCATCTAGGGAAGCGCATAAACTAACATTATTTTTAAGTAAAAAGGAATATCTCTCCTTGGTCATTAAACTAAAATTTGAAATTAACCGAATTTCCAAATTTTTTCCAATTTTTTCGTTTCTTTTTCTTGCCTCTTCTGTAATATATTTAACTATTGGCCAATTGACCAATGGCTCACCACCCTGAAATTCAATAACCACAAAAGGGCTAGGCGTTTGAAAAATTATATCAAGAGATTCTTTGGCTGTTTTCTTTGTCATATCCATCTCTTTTTTCTTCATATCTTGCGCTGAGGCATGGCAATAGATACACTTGTAGTTACACCTCAGAGTAACCACCATGATATGAAGACTTGGTCCGTTGAATAAAAAATCATTTTTACGGCGATATCTTTCGATAGATTGACTTACATCAAACTCGCTTTTCACGAAATTTTTTGCCACCAGTGATAAATATGGTTTTTTATTTTTATTTAATTTACCTTCAATAAAATCTCTAAATTCATCTTCCTCTAAAAAAACATGTTCACCATAATCGTTGGTTAAAAGAATTTTTTCATTCAGTTTTTTAAATCTAAAAAAACCAAGGTCTTTATATTCTATTTTTTTTAAATCAATATTCATAAATTATTTTTTGCTCTGCGTTAAAAATAAAACGTAATTGCAAAATTCATCTTTGATAACTTTTTCAACCTCTTTATCGACATTTTTTAAAGTTAACTCAATATAATTATTTTTTTCCGCAAAAATAAAATCCGCTGTATCTTTATGTAATTTAACAGCCGATTTAATAACTCTTGGGTTATATAATTTTTTATTAAACTTTATGACAATCACTTTGCTTACTCTTATTATTTATTTTTTGCCTTTTCTTTTCGCTTCTTCTTGATTTCTGCTTTTTTTATCTTATTTTCTTCAGGAACTAATACTTTTTTCCCATATTTTTCTTCCCATGGTATGGCTATACCTAAAGGATCATCGTCGTAACCTAAACTCTCCTGCAAATCATCTTCCGTGTTAGCGGCGGCAAATAAGGCTTGCTCAACAATATATTCTCTTATTTTTTTATTTGTCTTAGATAAATTAATTCTCAGTGTGTAATTTAGAAGTTCATTTAAAAACTCTCCACTCAAATCTTCTAGCTGCTTCTTGGAAACTTTTTCTTTACTCTTTAAAAAAACCTCAACTTTATTAGCTTTTTTACTATCTAAAAAAACATAAGCTCTGTCAATAAAAACATAACTAGCTCCGTAAATAGCCTCAAAGGGGTAAATTTTTGTGTCAATTTCTATTTTTGTTGTATTAGCACTTTCCTTATTCATAAAATTGATTTCCATTATTTAATATTATAAGTTTTACTATTCTGGCGATTAACTCCTGACCATCGTCTTCATACAAAAAATAATTTATAACTACACTGTCATGTTGCGAAAAATCATTGTAAGTTGCTTCTCTCTGAAAAATTACGTCGCCTTTATCGTTAACTTCTATAATCAAAAAAAGAGTTTCAGGTGCTAATTTAATCGTTGCTTCACTACCGTCCTGCGAACCAACTGTTATGGTATCTGTTCCTTTCTCGATAATAAAGCCATTGACATGCAAAACTTTTACTGGTCCGCAAGTCTGCGGATTAAGTGCTTGTTTTATTTTAATTTCCAATTCTTCTTGACTAATCCTGTCTTGCTGAAATTCCTGCTTAATCTCACCAATCTTATCTTTTTCCTGTTCTCCATCTACCTCTTGACTATAGGTCGTGGTTTTTTCTTCAGCGATATTATTTCTGACTAATAAATAATAGGCTAACTGACAGCCTAAAACAATAAATATTATTAAAATAGTTACTACAAGAATTCTTTTGTTTAATAGAGACATAAAGAAACTTTAAAAAATATCTAAACTAATGGGTAATTTAATTATAGTAATTTTTTACAAAAACAAAGAAAACACCTAAACGCCGATCTATTTGTTTAAACTCTTCTGATATATTATAATGTTAATATAAAATTAAAAAATAATCAATAAACTAAAATAAATGAAAAAAGCATTATCTGTTTTTATTTTCTGCTTATTTTTTCTTACCTACACATCATTAGCTAAAGCTTCAACGTTTGACCCGAATTTTATTATCAGTGACGAAGAAGTGCTTGACTACACTTCGATGGATTTAGCAGATATCAAGGAATTTCTTACCAATAAAAACAGCTACCTACTTAATTATGCTTGCCCTGATGCAGACGGCAAAATATGGACCGCACCGGAAATAATATACGATCGTGCCGTCACGAACAAAGTCAGCCCTAAATTTTTGTTGGTTTTATTACAAAAAGAACAAAGCTTAATTGAAGAAACGTCCCCGACACAAAGCCAACTAGACTGGGCAACCGGTTATGGCTGTCCTGACGGCGGCTCCTGTAATACTCGCTGGCAAGGCTTCTGGAAACAGATCAATAGCGCATCCCTACAATTCAAAGATTACATGGACAATCCTCAACTTTATACTTATCAAGCTGGCAATATTTATGAATTTACTAATCCCTATGGTACTATTAGTAATGAAATGATGACAGTCACGCCAGCTAACCAAGCAACCGCCGCTCTATACAATTATACTCCGCATGTCTATAACGGCAATTACAATTTTCACAAAATTTGGCAAAGATACTTTACAAAAAGCTACCCCAATGGTTCTCTATTACAAGCTTACGACGAACCAGGTGTTTGGCTCATTCAGGACGGCAAAAAACGACCCTTTGTGACCAAGGGCGCCTTAACTACCAGATTTGATGAAAATAAGATTATTCAAGTCAATCGGTCTGACTTAGATAAATATGAAACAGGTGTCCAAATAAAATTTCCTCAATACTCGCTTGTCAGATCACCTCGCGGAACGATTTTTCTCTTGGTTGACGACGAAAAACGTGGCTTTACTTCTAGTGAAGCATTCCGTTTGATGGGCTTTAACCCAGAGGAGGTAGTTGACGCTAGCTGGGAAGATATAAACACTTACGCAGACGGAACTCCAATAAGCGCCACCTCTACCTATCCGACTGGTGCATTGCTACAAAACAATGAAACTGGCGGAGTCTACTGGGTTATGGAAGGAGAAAAATCTCCAATACTGGACAAAATATTTTTAACAACAAAATTCAAAAACAAAAAAATAATCGCCGTAAAACCAGAAGAACTTGAAGAGTATGTAACAATTAATCCGGTATCATTTACTGACGGCGAACTACTAAAATCATCCAGCCATCCAGCTGTCTATGTAATTGCCGATGGGCAGAAGCATCCAATCATCTCTGGAAAAATCTTTGAACAACTAGGCTATGACTGGGATAATATCATTGAAGTATCGTCCAGGGTTTTATACCTCTACGATATGGGCGAACCAATCAGCGAAGCCAATATCACTGGCGACGAATAATTTTTCTAATTTATTTTACCATTTTTTATGTCTATTGTTTTCTCCGCCATAGTCCCTCATCCACCCATTCTAATACCAAGTATTGGGAAAGAAAATCTAGCTAGACTTAACAAAACCGCCGAAGCTTATAAAAAACTTGAAGATGATTTGTATGTAGCGCAACCTGACGTATTATTTATTATATCTCCGCACGGTCCAGTTCAAAATAAAACTTTTACATTAAACCTATGTGATATTTTTGATTTAAATTTTCGTGAGTTCGGAGAATATTCAACTAATCTAAAAATAAAAGGTGAGATAATCTTGGCCCACAAAATACGGGAATACGCAGAAACCAAAGCACCAGTCCAAATGCTAAGCCAGCCTGACCTAGACCATGGAGTATCAGTGCCTGTTTTTCTGCTGACAAAAAATTTGCCAAATATAAAAATAATCCCACTCTATTATTCAGGATTAAGCTTTGAAGCTCATTATAATTTTGGAAAACTTTTAAAACGAGAACTAATCTTGACAAAAAAAAGAGTAGCCATAATTGCTTCTGGTGATTTATCTCACCGTCTAACAAAAGAATCACCGGCTGGCTACAGTTCAAAAGGAAAAAAATTTGATAAAAAACTAACCGAGTATATTGCCGATAATCAATTAAATAAAATCTTAAAAATCAACCCAGATTTTGCCATTGAAGCTGGGGAATGCGGACTTAGATCAATTCTGATTCTCTTGGGCATCATTGGCGAGACTAATTACACTCCACAACCACTATCCTACGAAGCGCCTTTTGGTGTTGGTTATGCTGTTATAAATTTCAAAATTAACCACTAATTTTATCATTCTGGAGCACTGGCGATAAAATTTATTTTGTAGAAGCAACTACTTTGAAAAAATATTTCCACTTCTCGCCTGTTTGGCATAATTCTTTAGTGTCATTCAAGCATTTTTCAACAAAACTGTGCGGTTTAGTCTTACATATTCTAAAAATCGAATTTCGCTTAAAATCAGGGATACCCAGCTCATTAATAACTCTCAAAGCCAACTCTTGCCACTGATAAGCTGGTGGTTTTTTTGTTTGACTAAATTGCCCTTTCACTTTAGGTAAACCGAATAAATCACCGAGTTTTTTTAATCCTTTACTTTGCTTCATGTTCCTATTATACCACAAGAAAAAAACAATAGTACTATTGCCGAAAACTAATTTTTGTGATAAATTTTTTAAATAACAATAAAAAATATGATATTATCAATTGTTACCGACCCAAACCAAATATTAAGAAAAAAATCAGCAATAATCAGCTCAGACGAAATAAATTCTGATAATATTCAGGCTTTAATTTTTGATATGGCTGAAACCATGGATGAACGTGATGGCGTTGGATTAGCTGCGCCACAAGTCGGACAATCTGTCAGACTGATTGTTATTAATGCAAAAAATGGACCAATTCCAATGATAAGCCCTGCGATAATCAAAAAATCATGGACAAAAGAACAGGACACTGAAGGTTGTTTGTCTCTACCTGGTGTTTACGGCAATGTTAAACGACACAAAAAAATTACCTGCCAATATCTAGACAAAGATGGAAACAAAAAAAAGCTGATTGCCGAAGGACTGATGGCTAGAGTCATACAACACGAAATAGACCATTTGGACGGTATTCTATTTATAGACAAAGCAAAAAAAATTGAAGAGTATGAAATACTATAAACCAATAAAAACTGTCTTTATCGGCACGCCTGATTTCGGTGTGCCGTCTTTGCGAGCGCTCATAAAAAACAAGAGGTTCGACGTCAACTTAATAATCACTCAGCCAGATATGCCAGCAGGTCGTAAACAGATTATCACTGCTTCACCAGTTAAACAAGTCGCCACTGACTATAAAATAAAAATTCTACAACCAAAAAAAATAAAAACAATAAAAGACGAATTGACCGAGATTAATCCGAAAATAATCGTAATCATCGCCTATGCTCAAATCATTCCCAAAGATATTCTAGATATTCCAAAATTCGGCTGTATGAATCTCCACGGATCTCTCCTGCCAAAATACCGAGGCGCTGGAGTTATTCAAGCGCCGATTGTAAACGGCGATGAATATTCTGGTTTAACACTTATGAAAATTGATGAAAAATTAGACACTGGACCAATAATTGCTCAGCTAAAAATTAAACTAGACAATCAAGAAACTTCCGAAACTCTCTATGATAAATTATCTACCAAAAGCGCCGACTTTTTACTAGATTCTTTGGAAAAATATATTGATGGCGAAATCAAACCAATCCCCCAAAACGAAACTGAAGCTAGCTACATCGGTAAAATAAAAAAATCAGACGGACTGATTGAATGGAATAAGCCAGCAGAAAAAATTGAAAAATTTGTCAGAGCAATGTATCCTTGGCCATCTGCCTGGACATGGCACAAAGGTAAGCAAGTTAAGATATTAGAAGTACAGCAAAAAACAATTGAAATCGATACCTACAAACCTGGTAAAACTTTTATCTACAACCACGGTCTGGCTGTCCAATGTGGACAAGATTCATTAATAATAAAAAAACTACAAATTGAAGGCAAGAAAATTTTAACAGCTGAAGATTTTATGCGAGGAAATAGTGATTTTGTCGGCACAATTTTATCATAAAGAAAGCGCCCGCCTATCAATAAGATAAACGGGCACTTTCAATCCCCATGCGCTGTCAAATAATTTTAACAGGCACCAAAAAATAAGTTTCCTTATTTAATAGTGATTAAAAAATAATATCTGCAAATTGAATTGTCAAGGGGAGAAAAAGTTGATATTATTCATAAGTAACTGCATAAAAGATAGTGGAAAAACAGTGGAAAAATATTGAAAATTAACTAATATTAAAACAAAATTTGCCGCTATCGTCTAATGGTTAGGACGTCAGGTTCTCATCCTGGTAACCGGGGTTCGATTCCCCGTAGCGGTACAAAGTCAACTAAAAATTAAGAGTAAAAAATCTGGGATAACCCAGTTTTTTTATTTGCTACAATTCTTAATTTTTAATTCTCAATTGGTATCTTCCCACTCTATGCTTTGTCTAACTAATAATTCTTCAGCTCGCATGGGTTCGGCCATTATTTCTTTAACAATTTTTTCCATACGCATACCTTGAGAACCCTTAATTAAAATTACATCATTCTGTCTAATCCTTTCTTGGACAAATTTTTTCGCTTCATCGCTGGTGCTAAAATGAAAAATGTTATCTCTAGACATACCAGCCTTTTCCGCTCCGCGGACGATATCTCTTGACCTTTTACCTACTAAATATAATTTATCAATTTTATTTTTTACTGCCAACTGCCCTATCTCTTGATGCGCTTTTTCACTATAACTTCCAAGTTCAAGCATATCGCCCAAAACTGCTATACGACGCCCGTTTGATTTTACATTAATTTGATTCAAAATATCTAAGGCCATAGCAACCGATTGTGGTGAAGAATTATATGTATCGTCAATAATAATAATACCTTTTATGCCGTTCAATAACTTTAACCGGCCACTCGGCGATTTAAACCTACCTAAAGCCTGGGAAATTTTATGTAAATTAATATTGTAAGCCACGCCAACCGCTGCGCCAGCTAAAGCAGCATAAACCGCGGTTTGACCTAAAACTTTAGGTAACAATACCGACGTAACCGAACCTTTGCTTCTTATTTTGAAGCTTATGCCTTGCAATTTCTCCTGATTATCATTGTCAAAACTAAAAATTATGTCCTCGGCTCTTACATCAGCCTGTTCGCCTAATCCGTAAGTTAAAACTTGACCTTTTATTTCTTTGGCTGTCTTAGACAATATCTCATCGTCGTTATTTATTATTGCCCAGCCATTCTGGGGTAATCTCTTGATTAAATCTATTTTTTCTTTTTTTATCCCTTCAATTGAACCAAAAAATTCCAAATGCACTGGACCAATCATAGTAACTACTCCAATTCTTGGTTTAACAATACTTTGCAGATAAGCCATGTCACCTGGACGATCAACACCCATTTCTAAAATTAATATCTCTGGATAATTTTTATCTTTAAACAGAATTAACGATAATACTTTTGAAAAAACTCTTAGCCAGCCAACTATTGACCGGCCAGGAGAATCAACGCCGATAATTGTTAAAGGTAAACCGATTTCATTGTTATAATTTTTTACACTTCTTCTAATTTTGTATTGAGTAGACAAGACTGCATAAATCGCTTCTTTAGCGCTGGTTTTACCTACACTGCCGGTAATACCTATGATTTCCGGCTTGTATCTGGCCAGTATTAATTTAGCAAATATTTTTAGCTTTAATTGAATTATTTTTCTCATATAAAAAATTATCTTATTTTTGGCACTTGCCAATAATTTAACATAAATTCAGCAATTTGACCAAATAACGGCGCAGCTGAAGAAGCGGCATAGACCATATCCTTAGGGTCGTCTAATTTCACCAGCATAACGAATTTAGGGTCATCAGCCGGCCCGAAACCAACAAAAGTATGAATTGTCTTACTGCCATAGCCTCGCACACTGACTGAGGCAACCTGAGCCGTACCTGTTTTACCACCGATGAAATAACCATCAACGCTAGCTAGTTTTGCATGTCCACCTTCGACAACATTAACCAACATGCCTGATAAAATTGTCGCTGCTTTTTCAGAAATTATCCGCCTAATAACCACTGGTTGAACAACCTCTTCTCTATCTTCGCTATGTATAATTTTCCTGACAATAAACGGCTTCATCATTACACCTCCGTTAACGATAGTGCTATACGCTACTGCTATTTGTAACGGCGTAGCTGTCAAACCTTGTCCAAATGAAGTAGTGGCTGCATAAATTTCCTGTACGCTTTTCTTTTTTAAATATTCTATATCGCCAGCGCTTTCAGTTTCCATCTCAATCCCAGTTTTTTCACCAAAACCAAAACTCTTTACATAATCAGCAAATACTTCCGGTCCAATTGTCTGCATAGCAAAAATCGCACCAGTATTAAGCGAGTTTTCCAATACTGAATTCATGTTTACCACACCATAACCGCCGTGTGAATCAAAATCAGAATTTTTAATTGGCTTATTCCAACCCTTAACCATAACCTGACCCTCGTCATTATAGGTCGTTTCCGGAGTAACTTTTTCCTGATTTAGAGTAGCCGCCATAGTTATACCTTTAAAAACAGACCCTGGCTCATACTGATCAAATATCGCTGGATTATTATATACGCTTATATCTTCAACTTCTTGATAATTATTTGGATCATAATCCGGATATGAGCACATAGCAATAATTTCTCCTGTATCAGGCTTCATTATAATAACACTGCCACCGTCCACACCATGCAATGAAGCAAAATTGTTCAATTTCTGACAAGCGTCATATTGAATTGAACGATCAATGGTCAAAATTAAATCTGCTCCATCTTGTGGTTTGATATATTCTCTATCATTAATAATAATCATCTCTCCTTTGGCGTTTTTTTCAGCTGATACTCTCCCATATTCGCCAGCCAGCTCTTCGTTAAAAAAACCTTCAAGACCATAATGTCCCTCTAAAGTATTATCATTCGATCCGACAAAGCCGATTAAATTTGATCCAATGTTTCCCTCAGGATAAAAACGAAACGGCTCAAGCCTGAATCCTAATCCGCTTATCTCCACCTTGGTCAATGTCTCATCTATATCGCGATAATACATACTATCATTTTTGACTGATAAATTTTCTTCAGAATAATTTACATTACCACCAAGAGTTATATAAAGCTTTTTTAAAACATCTTTGTCGACTTTTTTTTCAATCGGCTCGTACGGATCGTTTGGCTTATTTATTTTCGCCAAATAATCTTCTATTATTTTGTTTTTTCTATCCGTTATCTCTTTTTCTCTTTTTATATTTTTCATCTCCAAATAAGTCTTGTCAATCATCAGTAGATTGTGCTCGTTTATTACCTGTTGACGCCTGTCGTTTTTGTCTTCAATATCTAAGCGGTCAATGTAATCTAATTCTTTTTTCAACCTCTCTTCGTCCTGCTCCTCAAGTAATTCATCAACTTCCTTAATCACTTTTTCTTCTTTGAATAATAAATAAAACTGCTCGGCCATCTTTTCGCCGAGCTTTACGTCTTTGGGAACTATATAGACTTGAGCAAAATCTTTGTTGGTAGCAACCGGGTATGAATCACTACTAGCTTGAGAAAAAAATATTTTCCCTCTTTGTGGCGCCAGAATATTTGTTGCTTCATGCTGACTTGAGGCCAAACTGACATAGAAATCATTCTGCAAAACTTGTAAACTAAATAGACGGTAAATCACACAACCGCCTAATAAAAAAATAATCGCCATTACTAGATTAACGCGACTACTTTTAAACTGTTTTTGTTTTCTTTCTATTTTTCTCCGCCTAATCATATTAAATTAAGCCTGTCAAAATGATTAGCTATTTATTTTTTAAATAGGATTATTTTTTTGCCACTGTTGCTGAAGTATCAGAAACATATTTTATTTCACCAACCGCTACCATGCCTAATGATTTAACTCTTTCATTAATATTGTTGTAAGAGCTTAACTGCATTGTATTTAATTCATTTAACTCATTTTCCTTCATTAGTTGCTGTTTGTTTTCTTTTAGCTCTTGCAGTTCAAACCCCTTAATTGACAAATCATTTGTGCCGGCAATATAACATACACCAGAAACAATTATTAAACCAAGCAAAAAATGGTTAAAATTCCTAAAGCTTAATGTTTTATTTTTTTTGTTTTGGTTTTCTTTTTTCATTATTATATTTATTTTTGTTTTTATATTTTTTCCGCTATTCGCAACTTTGCACTACGGGAGCGTGAATTAATCTCAATTTCTTGTTCAGTCGGCTTAATGACTTTTTTTGTTAATATTTTAAGTCGCGCCTTATGCTGGCAACGACAAGCAGGATAGCTAGGTGGGCAAATACAATCTTTTGCCTCTTGTCGAAAAAAATTTTTTACTATCCTGTCTTCTAAACTGTGAAAAGAGACTACTACTAATCGGCTTCCTGGAGATAATAGAGTTAATGATTCTTTCAAAACTAGTAATAAATTAGTTAATTCGTCGTTGACGGCAATGCGCAGAGCCTGAAAAACTTTAGTCGCTGGATGAATCCTTGAAAAATGAAATTTTTTAGGTACAGCTTTTTTGATTATTTCAACTAATTGAAAGGTTGTTTTAATCGAGCTAATTTTTTTCTGCTTTTTTATCTCGCGGGCGATTCTTTTGGCGAATCTTTCCTCGCCATATTTTTCAAAAATTTCCGCTAATTCTTTTTCTGAATAACTGTCTAAAATATATTCAGCCGTTCTCTTCTTCTCTACTGTCTGACTAAAGCTCATAACTAGCGGTGCATCCACCAAAAAACTGAATCCACGACCCCCGTCTTCGAGTTGAGCTGATGATAAGCCCAAATCAAAAACAATCCCGCCAATGTTACTAATCCGTTCTTGGCTAAAATTTTCTTGGACAATTCGAGATAAATTTTTAAAGTTGTCATTAGCTAAAATGATATTTTTTATTTTTGTTTTTTTGATTTTTTCTTCGGCGTTTTTAATCGCCTGAGCATCTATATCAATTCCCAAAACTTTTCCCTCTCCAATTCTTTTGGCAATTTCTAAAGTATAGCCGGCTCCACCTAAAGTACAATCAATATAATTTTTTCCTTTCTGCAAATTAAGACTACGAACAACCTCTCCAAGCATCACGGGAATATGATAATAAGACATAACTGTTTAAATAACTAATGCATTAGCCCGAGCATAAATAATCCTTCTTAACTCGGCCGTATCAACAAACGGTGCTTTCAGCACTTTAACGTTTATTCTTACAGATCCTTGTTCCTCTTTTAAATTGCACCTAATTTTTTTTGTCATATTTTTGTTTTTATTTTTTGTTTTTATCTAAACGCCTAATTCTCCTAACCCTTCAGCGATTGAATTACTTTTCTTTTCCGTACTTGTTTTGTATTTGTTCCATTTTGTTTCATCCCAGACTTCCAGACGATCGTAGAGTCCAGTAACTACTGCTTTTTTGGAAAGACCGGAAAATTTTCTTAAGTATTCAGGAATCATAATTCGCCCTTGATTGTCAAAATCAACATCCATCGCACCAGCCAACATCAATCTGGAAAAAGCTCTAGTGTTTGATTTACTAATTGGTAATTTTGATAATTTGTCAGCTAATTCTATCCATTGCTTTTTTGGATACAAAAATAAACAATTATCTAAACCACGAGTTACAACTGCACCACCTTTTAATTGCGAACGAAATTTGGCAGGTATGGCTAACCTGCCTTTTGAGTCTATACTATGATTGTATTCACCAATAAACATCTTTTAAATTATGAATGAAAAATTATGAATTTTTATTTTTTTGGGAAGATTTCCTGGAGACAACCATTATCGCCGTTAATTCATTAGCTTCATCTAATAACGATTTAATTAACTCTAAAGGCATTATTTTTGCTTCTATAATTAATTCAAGCCAAAATGCACTTTCATCCACTTCTTCTATAACAATTCCTAGTTTTGCTATAAAATCATTTCTGGATCTACTGCGACATACAGCTCGATAATTAGCGCCGACTGAAGTACCTGATCTAATCAATTGATTTGCTATAGTCCTACCCGTGATATTGTCAGGCAAAGCATTTACTAATTTTATAATTCTAAGAGCAAAGGTTTTTGTACGTACCTGCAAATTGTTAGCACCCATAAGTCCAATTCTTAATTCGTCATTCTTAACTCTTAATTTATAAGATTAAGAAGGAGACCGACCGACCTAAATCTGTCAGCCCCCTTCTTCGCCTTAGTAATTAATCTAAACTGTCCCGACTGGCCCAGGACATGGCCTTTTTTTGTTTTTCTTCTGGGATTTATTCCAGAAGTAACTGGCGCGTATTATCTTGGCCAGTCAATGTTTTTTTATTTTTATTTTTGTTTGTCAAAAATATTTTTATCCTTTTCCACTATTCCCCACTTTTCACCAATCTGATTTAATTATACACCACCAGTCCCCTTTTGTCAATGATAATATGACACTAATTTTTATGCTGATTTTAGTAAAAAAATAGCATAAAAAAACCCGCTCTCTATGAGCGCGTATTTATAAAAATTTTTATTACCACCAAATCTCTTACTTTTCAACAATTAGTCCACAAAACAACATGCTATGTAAATTACTTCTTTTTTGTTATATTCGGCTCCCTATCGTATGATGGAATAACAATATTGATTTTTCCTTTCTTCTTTTTACTGTCATCCATTCCGTTAACTGCGATACCAAGAGTATAGGCCAAAGTATTCGCCGTAACAACTCCGATACGGACAGCTGTGAAGCTACCTCCTCTGTTTTCAACTTTTATTTTCTTCAAATCGCTCAATAGTAAACTTTTCTTTTTTAATAATTTTTCAATCCCTGGCAAAAGTTTTTCTGCCTGCATATATTTTGCCCCAAACACTGATCGAGCGACTACTTGACCATCTTTTTCTAAACAGATCTCTATCTTCGTGCTTTTGTCTTCGGTTGTATTTATATATAAAATCATAAAACTATTTTATCATAATAACATTTCAAAAACCAGAAACGGAGTAAAAATAAACTCCGTTTTCTTGTAACACTTTTGTAAAAATAATATTCAAACTAATTTATTATTTCAAATGTAGCTTGATAGTTCAATCCTGAATCAACACCATCAGCTGAAACTATTGTTAATCCACTTTCATTTCCGCTTGGTACGTTAATGCTAGTTGTAGCAAAACCAACATTATCAACTTCAACAGCATAAATATCACCACCGAAATTTATCTGCACTTGTTCGTTCGGCCAAAAACCGTAAAGATAAATACTTATATCTTCGTTTTGCGTACCCTGATATTTAGAAAGTTTTAATGATGTCTCACCTAAATTATTTTCAGAATTACTACTTGGCTGATATTTATACTGATCAAGTAAATCAAAATTGTCGTCCAAAAGTAATACAGAAGATTTATTAAAAACTACTATTCGATTACCCTGACTAAAACTTTTTGTCTGTACGCCAACTGCCCAAGAATTATTACCATAAAGATAAGACGGCGCTGTGTACAACCACTTTGTTTTTTTGAAATCCTTATCAAATTTTGACACACCATAACCATTGACGTAATAAACTTCACCATTTGGTAAAGCACTAACAGCATAACTATGTATAACTTCGGCTTGTACCGGATTGTAATAACTACCGATAGCATTACCTTGACTATCAACTTTCATAATTCCATTGTCGGGCAAAAAATAAATGTTGCCATAATAATCCATAACCGGCTCTCTGGAATAATTTTTTGAATTCTCTACTGCCAATTCTCCGACAACATTTCCATCCAAATTATAAATATATCCTTTGTCTGCGGTAGTGACCGCCAAATAAGAATCATTAGCCGTCACACCGTAACTAGCTTCTGCTGTGTAAGTCATATTATCAAACAAATTACTTTTTTCTATTCGTTTAACTCCGTTAGATCCAGCTGACAAAATATAATCATCAATGCCAACGATTGATCGTGAATAACCAACTGAACCAAGACCTCTCCGCCACTCATATAAATTACGCTTGGATTCAATCTGTGACAATAATGGATTAGTAATATTGTATTTAATGATTTCGTTGCCAGTTGATACATACAGACGCCATTCATTATCTTCTTTACTTACAGCCATGTCGCTAATTGTCTCCATACCATATATTTCACTAACTTTTACTAGCTTATCTTCTTTTGTTAATTCCAAAACCTCAACAAACTCTCCATTACTAACCAAAAGATAATTTTTATCACTTGTGTAAATAAAATGTCCTGTTCTGTATTGTTTTTCCTCTTCACCAAAACCAATGGCTGGAGCCAACATGAAGCTCAAAATTATTAAAAATATTAGTGTTTTTCGACTTATTTTACTTGTTTTCATAATAATAATTTAAAAAAGTTTATGTTGAATATTAACATAAGATGATAAAAAAGTCAATTAGAATTACTAAGTAAAAATTTTATCTAATATTAGCTATTTAAAATATCTTGACAAGCTTACCAAATTATGCTATTTTTACATGTTATCCTTATATAACAAAGATCTTTGAAAACAATTCCTCTCATTCAGAGAGGTTTAAATATAAAAATAAAAATTCTCGCGAACACCGCGGGAGAAGGAGGATACCATGAAGAAAAGGAAAAGGAAGAATTTTTTGTTTTTTTGTATTGTTTTGATGGCCGGATTCTTCCTAGTCGGTTGCTCGTGGATTCATAACGTGACCGCCCCAGATCAGCCGAAGGCCGGAGTTGCTAAAACCAAAACCTCGGTCGTGCAAACGACCCAGGCGCAGACGGAAATTAAAGTCGGAGATGTAGTGTTTAACGAACACTACGGCGACCCAAACAAGCCAGAGTATGGTTTCTTTGCCACAAAATTCTGGCAAGGGCAACCTCAAGTCATGTGCTATAATAAGGCATGCAGGGATGATATCCCCGCTGCACTTCTTCTGGCCATGATGGATGACCTGAATGCGCGTCAGCCTATCGGCTACGAAAGGTCTGACGAAAATTTCAATCGGAGGGAGTGGAGTTTGACGGACTACGGCGCCAAACCGGTAACAACCGCAAAAACGATTGTTGTACAATCAATGGTCGCCGAAAAGACAGTTGTCGTCCAGAAACCAGCTTTGGAAAAAAGAGTTGTTGTTCTGGAAAAACGAAATCTCTACGAGGATGTAGAGGCTAGAATTAAGGCTCTGCCCGGTAACCCCTTTGACGGTTCAATTAAGGAATTACAGATTGCCGAAGGTCTCCGAGCCGACGGTATTCCAGGAAAAAAGACTCTCTGGGCTCTCCGTCGAGCCGAGGCTCTACCAAGAGTCCAAGCTCTGGGATATAACTCTTTCTATGATTTCCAGGAAGTCTGGCAAATCAAGAAAGACAACCTCTGGGGTAACCAATCAGAGGCCACCTTGAAAAAAGCGGAGGAAATCAATAAAAAATACTCCATTGCTATCAAGGGAAGACTTGGAATGGAAGTGAAAGACTTCCAGTGCTATTACGTCCTTACCCAACGCGGTTCGGTTGATCCAGGCACGAAGACTCAAGCCGACAAAGTTCTCGGACTTCTTAATAAAACAAGATCCAAGGAAATTGTTGATACGGCGCCAAAGCCGGATTGTGCCAACGCCGCCACAGTCAAATAACAAACAGGCGGCTTACATGCCGGGGTAAACGCAAATTTGAATTTATGCGTTTCACCCCGGTTTTTTATTTTTTTAAAAATAATAGTAGCTTAGCTTTTTTAAAAAAAGCTAAGCTACTTAAATATAATTACATACTTTTTTATTTTTTATCTACAGGCGCCTGAATAAGTTATTGCCTGCAAAATATTCCAATCTTCAGTAGAATCTGGCAAATGATTATATAAACTTTTAAAAATTATTAAACCTTGTTCTTCACTACCTAGATTTCTATTCTCAGCTTTTTGTCTCAAACCATAGGCCATTATAGTTATAGCAGCATCATCGCACGGCTGATTCATATCTGGCTCGTGTTGATAAATATAGCGAAAAGTGCTTTTTGCCTTTTTTTCAGCCTCACCACTTCTTTGACTCGGCCAACGACCATTAGTAATTAACTCCACATCTTTTTGATCGACTTCACTCTCTGGTAATCGGTTAAACGCCTGTTGAAAAGAAAAGACTACTGCTTTTCGCTCCCCTTCTCCAATAAAAATAGAATTCTTGTCAATGCCGTTATTAATAAAATCAGTTATCCAATTCTGTGCATCAATATCAAGCAATTCAGTTTCGCCTAGATTGAAATACGCCCAACCGCTTTCAATATTAGCTAAAAGATTCTTCACAAATTTCCCATAATCATTCAAGTCAACCCAATTAGATTCAAACATTGTTGGTTTCCATGTAGCATGCCAGCACCAAGCCGTAAAATGCAATCCTTTTTCTAACAAATACTCTTTAAATTTCTCGCTGTAATTATCTACATTGGAATAATATATATTGCCCGACTCTTCTGTGTAGTCCCATTCGGTCACAACGATTGGATAATATTTATACAAATCGTCCATAGCTGAATCCCAAGAAATATAACGACTGTCATTGGTCGGATAATTGTGCCAAGCATAAGCGATATTTTCTCCTTCCAGTGGGCTATTCTTTATTCCTCTCATATCATAAGTCCACCACACGCCTGGACCAAGAATAATATTTTCTGCGCCGTTACTTTTTATAATATCCGTTAATCTTTGCATGTAATACTTGATATAATCCCATTTTTGCTCTTTGCCACTATCGTCAGCTGGCTCATTCCATAATTCAAATATTACCCCTCTGTCCCCTCTGTATTCTACAGCAACATATTGCCAAAAATCTCTAGCGATATTAAAGTTGCTGTCATATGAATAATAATGAGTTTCGCCCCATGGACAAGGCTTATACCAACCATTAGGAAAGCCAATAACATGCCAATCAATAATAACAAAAAGGCCGTTATCGCGCGCAGCCTTTACTTCGTCTTCTAATATACTCTTACCTTTTTTTTCATCTCGACGCCAAACACCTGGATGAACTGACAATCGAACAACGTTAGCTTTCCATTCTTTACTTATCACTTCATAATCATTGGCAGTTCTTCGGTCGTTAGTTGATCTGGAATGAGGATCGCCAACGGATACACCACACAACAATATCTTTTCACTATTAAATAAAATATTGTTGCCAGCAACAGTTAAAACGTCTTTGGTTTTATAAAAAAAATCAAAAACACTAGCCTGAACCGACAAATCAATCGCTGACACGCCAACAAAAATTAACAAAACACAAAGTGCTAATAACCTTGCCATTTTCATAAAAAATATGCTTTACAAAATTTTAAATCGCATTCCCGATAACAAGAGCTGCGCCAATTATCACCGAAGCTACTGCAATCGCTACCGCAACATTTCCTTTTCTTATTTCCTCCCACTCATCAACTGGTGTCAACCAATTAAAAACTTTTAGCATCATCGCCAAGGAAATAGCCATAGAAACAGCTCCGACTATCGCCCAACCAAAGGTAAACAGATACTCTCTGAAAATAATCATAATTTTTCGTTAATTTTTAAATATTAAAAAATTCAATTTTCTAATTTATGCTAAAAATTTTTGAAACTCACTAATTTCCCTATCCCATCTTCTATTATCTTTTTCTAAAAAATTTTCTATGTTGTTTTTTATTTTATTTTCTTTTTCTAATGCTAGCTCTATTTGTTTTTTTAATTCTACTGGATTAGATTTCACAAACATACCAACTTCACCGTAATAGTGTCTCAAAACGTCACTATCAGTCGTTACGAACGGTTTATTCAAAGCCATTATCTCTCTGACTGACCACAAAACAGTATCTTTTCTCAAAGTAAAAGCTAAAACAACCCGACATCGCCACATTAACTTCAAAAACTCACCATGCTTTAAATAACCAGTAAAGCAGACATTGTTAGGGGCTTTTTCTATTATTAATTTTTCTTTACACTCCTCTGTGTTGCCTGTTATAAAAAAAGTATAATCAAACATCATTTCTGCTGTTTTGATAACAGTTTTATAATCATCGTCATTAGCAAAACGATTCACCATTATTATTGGATATTTTGAATTTTTTAAAAATACATTTAGATGATTATCTAGTAATGGTTGTTTCAATGCATCTTCTTTGTATACTGGATTATAAAACTGCATAACCATCGCTGGTGATATATTCCAATTTTTTAATATCTCTAAATTTTTATAGTTATGACAGGTGTTAACTATTGATCTCCTAGCTACAAATTTAAAAAGAAAGAAAAATAATCTCCATTTTTTATCCAAAAAAGCCGCCGTATGAGAATCAATTGCCATTTTAGCACCGCTCAACCAACAATAAAACAAAACCGTCACAGGAGCAAAAACAGGAGGATTTTGCACCAAAACAATTTCTGGTCTATTTTTAAACAAATAAATCAACGTCGTTAAACCTTGTGCTATATATCTCAGAAAAACTAATCGTGACAAAATACTATTTTTTTTAAAATAAAATTGTTTCAACTCAATATTTAGAGCATCAGCAATATTTTTACTCAATTGTAATTCCCTCCCCCAAACAATGAATACTTTTTTCATTTTTGCTATTTTTAGATAATTATTCTAAAATTATTATATAATAACTCAAGTTAAAAATGTCAAATGAATCATGTAGCTAAATTTTTTTATATCATTATTATATCTTTGCTTAGTTTTTTGCTTCTTTTTTGCTTGTCCAATTTTGACATAGCAAATAACTGGTTTTTACCGCTTTCCTTAATCATCTTGATATTACTTTTCGTAATGGCAATAGTAAATGACAAACGACTATTTCTATTTTTACTTCTAATCTTTCCTGCTGTTTACAAATTTAATTACTACAAAATAGATTTAACTCAATATTTATTCTCCAAAAATTATAGCTCAATCCTGATAAATCCAATTGCCTTACTTTATATAGTAGTGCTTATTATTGGTTTAATGATAATTATAACAAATTGGCAAAAAATAAAGCAATTACCGCTTAAATATATTATACTATTATTTACTTTTTATGTCATTTTATCAATATTTTGGTCTGACTATAAGTCAATCAGCACTATTGGAGCAATTTATTTCTGCATACCCTTTATGATGTATGTAATTTCTTTTATTTATTTTTCAAACGTAAAAGGCTTAATAAAAATTGTCTTTTTTTCTGTAATATCTTCAATCATTCCCGTTTTGGTAGCCATCTATCAAATAATTACTAATAATTACTTTTTTGAACCAGACTCGTCTCTGGGCAGAATCACTGGAACATTCGCTCACCCCAATTCATTCGGACTATACCTTTTTGTTATTTTATCTTTAATTATATCCTATTATTTATCAAAAAAAGATAAAAAAATAAAAAGTAACATTGTGATAGCTTCATGCGTTTTAATTGTCATAATCATGTTTATCTTAACTTATTCTCGAGTATCATGGTTCTCATTTTTAATATTTTTAATCTTATTCACTTTTTTTGAAAACAAATTGCTGTTACTATGGGGAATTTTAACGCCAGTTGTTAGCTCTATCATTCTAATGTCAGAAAATGTCAGAAATAGAATTGCTGAACTTACAAGTTTAAGTATTTACAGTTCGTGGGCATCAAGAAAAAATATTTGGGATGTTGCCTGGAAAGAATTCACTAAAAATCCTATAGCTGGTCACGGTATTGGGGTCTCAGAAACAGTGATTGAAAATACTAAACCTTGGCAAGGAGGATCTTCTCTGCCACACAACGACATCTTGCTCCATGCTTTGGAATTAGGAATTCTAGGTATAATATTCTTTGTCACTTATACTTTCGGCGCTATTTATTATGCGCTAAAAACCTATTTAATTGTTCCCAACAAATATCAAAAAATAAATATATTCGGACATCAAATAGAAATAAATATCAAAATTTTCTGCTTTGGTATTATCACAATTTTATTAGCGACTATTCCGTCAATCATCTTTGAATCAGCTTCACAGAAAATAATTACTCAAATAATCATCTGGTCTATTTTAGGCAGTTTATTCGCGCAAAAAAACACGACTGCTAATGTTTAACAATCGTGTCTAAATATATACACAGACAGTACTTATTTTGTAATAAGTGCTGTCTGATTTTTTTCTCCTTAAAAAGAACGAAAACTTCCAAGTTTTTACAGATAGCTGACGAAGATTCAATTTGAATACTTCGCAAAGACAATTTGTCTATTGCTTCAACTGTCTGTTTTTTACTTCTCCGAAAAATCAAATTCCAGTTTTGGAGAAGATTTTTTCGCTAACCTCGCCTGAATATCATCTACCGTGGCAGACTTTATCCGGGAGGCTCGACAAGCCTCAATCGTCCCGCCAATACTTACGGTAGCATTAACAAGCCAAGTAAGACCGCTTGTACCTTCCTTTGCTTTTGGTCCAACGCTAAGAGCAAATATCTCGTGCCCGTAATCGCGGAACTTGACGCCGACCCCAATTTTACCGATAGTATGACCAGTATCAACGCCTGTGCCGATTTGAAAATTCGGCGCGATAGTTGTTTGGCCTCCCATGTTGAATCGGTAAATCTCCTGAAGCAAGGTAATATCAAATTTTTCCTTGTTGTCGGCTTTCAGTTCGTTTCCTGACGAGTCGTGCCTTTCGGCATCCAGCGACAGCGACCCAGACAAAAACAGCTCAGTCCGTGGAAACCATTCTTTACCTTCTATCCTTCTCTTGTCCGTGGAAAAAAATTCGGAAAAGTAAAGAATAGTATCGATCTGCTCGATCCCTTTATTATTCTCACTCCAGGACTTACCCAAACCGATGTCAGTAATTGATTCCCAATCTTTTCCGTTCACCTTTAAACTCGGGCCAACGGAAAAACCTCTCCAATCGTAATCCGTTGACCATGAATAACCATTGTTAGATATTCCACTAACGCTCCCTTCACCAACTTCATATCGGCCAAAGATTCCAACCTGGACTTTTTTACCGTCAATCATGGTCTGATAAGGAAACAAACGAAGCTTTCCTGAAATATACTGACCATGATTTTCCTTATCCCCACCAAACGCTTCGTAATATCCGGCATTTATGTAGGCGTCAAACCAGTCAAAGTTACTCTTTAACTTAGATGCCTTTGCCGTATAATCGGTCTTGGCAGTGACAACAACTTCCTTTTCGGAAACTACTTCTTCGGTGTCGGTAAAGGTAGCAACCTCTATTTCTTCCTTTACCGGAGTCGTCGACTCTTTGTCTGAAAAAAGGAAAAGTTTTTGTCCCGGATATATGACATATTTGGGACCTTTGACGTTATTGGCTTTAGCAATCTCTCTCCATTTTAGACCAAATGCTTGGCCTATCATAGAAAGGCAATCGCCTCTTTCGACGACGAAAAAATAATCTTTGGCTAAGACCGTGCTAGCTGATAGAAAAATCAGCAATATGGCCATCGCCAGCAGTGATAATCTTTTCATTTCTCATTCCTCCTTTCCCAAATTTTGGGAATCGACGCCCAGAATCAATTTGATAAACCCGGGCGTCGATTTTGATTTCAGTTACACCAGTACGAGCCGGCCTTCTTCTATTAGACGGCTGACAAGTTCTGGTTCTCTATTGAGAGTTGATTTGACGCTTCTAATTAATTCCTCTGGGATGGAAAAAGCAAGAAAATTACCAGCTTTGTTCTTGTACAATGATTGCATTTTCCTGTCTTTGGTTATCACGGGATAAAATTTATACTTTTTATCCTGAAATTCCAAATCAACAACAATCTTTACTCTGTTACGATTAAGAAAAAGAAATATCGCCGGCAATAAGATACTGATAAGTACAGTAGATGCTACTGCTACACTCCGAATGTTTATCAGACTTTGCGGCTTTTTTTCTTCTGCTTCCGTAGTCAATGCGACCTGTGAAACAACCGGCAGAACGACTTTATAAAACGAAACGTGAACTTCACGCACATTCTGCAAGTCACCTTTGGAGACTGCGCTGATTTTTGCTTTCGGCAATTGGTAACGAAATTCCTCTGCCAAAGCCTCAGCACGTAGTCTGGCCAACTCGTCATTCACGGCGGTTTTGCCGACTGTGTCAGCAAAACCTTCAATCCGAACCATGATATTTTCACCGTCTTCTGAAATTTTCTTGATTTCGGCAATAATATCATTTCCTATTTTTTCAACTTCGCCCTTGTACGCAAACTCTCCGGTCTGATAACCGGAAATTGCCCGAGTAGTCTCTTCCTCTGCAAACAAAATGCTACTGCAAAGAAAAAGTGTAAAAACCGCCACTAAACAGATGAATATCCTTTTCATCTCAAGCTTCCTTCTCGCTCCAATTTGGAGCACTTATTTTTCAATCTTTCGATTTCGTAGTTTCTTTCTGCTAACATTTTCTTGTAAACAGAGCAAATTTGGCGAAATACCGGCGCCATTGCATAGCGGATGGTTTCTGCCCGGCCGTAATAACCATGCCAGTTAGTATCAACACCAGCGACAGCAACATCGCCAACAACGCCAGCCAATGCTAGATATCCGATTGGCGTCAAAATGAAAGGTAGCTGCGCCAAATTAATAGTGGCACGATTTGCCCATCTCTGAGCACCAGTAAATCCAGGCATTTCTACTGCCAACTGTCTATACATACTAAGCGGCAAATGTCCGACTCTAATTTGTCCGTCAGCCATTTTATAGCTATAGGGCATCAAAACAAAAAGATTTTTTTTGTACTCTTCCCAATCCTTTGATCCGATCTGAATCTCCTGAATTAAGTAATCTTTGGAGAGTGTGGTACCGAAATTATCAAAAATTTCCTCTCGATACAACTTGTCTTCGTCAAACTTTTCTGAGTTGTATACCAAGACTTTTGTTTTATTTTCAGAAGACAATTCTTTTTCTCCGACTTCATCGCCAAAAAGAGAATAGGCCCAACCAGCATCTCTGTTAAAACAGAAACCTTTTGCGTCAATCAGGTCTTCTCTGGTCGCGTGAAAAACAAAAGTTAGAAGAAAATCCCCCCAATAAGAAATACCTGAGAGATATGCATAACCCTTAAGCGTTACTCCGTCAGTCTTCTGCACCATCGCTGGCCAAACACCTCCGCCAGTCACAACTTCCGTAAATAATCCGGCATCCATAATGCCAGTAAAAAAGGAAAATATTTTTTCCCCGTATTCGCGCTCAACTTCCACTGGATGAGGAATACTAATCCCCTGTTCCGGTTTGTCAAACGCGCGGTGGGACAAATACTTATCTCCTCCAGTTGTAGCGCAACCAGACATCAATAAAACAATGCCCAATGCGACTAAAAAAATCTTTAATCGTTTCATTTTCTACCTCCACTTTGGATTTCTTCGGCCAATTTGGCCATTTTTTATTTAATTGTCAACGAACATCCGCCATAGCCACGCTAGCTAAAACGAACAAATAAACCCCGACGATTATTTATAAATTATCAGGGTTTGTTTGTCTGTTTTAAAGCTAGGAAAATTCATATTATTAAGTTACTTCTTTAGCTATCCTGTCCGAGATGCCGATACTGAAGCTTTTTTTCGGCAAAAACGTTTTTATAAACTCCTGAACAGCAAACCTTAATCGGGGCTGTTTTTGCCTTAATTCTAGATATTTAGTCTTACTAACATAATCTTGAAAGGCATACAAAAGCGCTATCATAAAACCGTGTCGCCCATCTAAAAAACCTAATCTAACAAAATACATATAAACAAATCTAGATATCGGCGCAAATGGCAAAAAATACCAAACGTCCTTAATGACAGATTTTATGTAAATGTAATAAGTAAAAAATTTTTTCCATTCTAATTTTATTCCTCGCTGCCTTACTTTCAACATGTAATTTGCTTGATAAGTCGTATAACGGTTAAATTTTTCAAAAAAATGATTCAAATCCGGATCGCTATAGTGAAGTAAATCGCCCTTCAAGTTTTTCACTTTGTCTTTTGGTAAAATTATGTGGGCATGAACATCCCTGTCTTCATAACGACATTTCTTTTTAAACATTCTGATATTATATAAAGGATAACGTCCGCCCCAGCGCAAAAACTTACCCAAGAAATAATGCGGTCTGGCTATACCAAAACCGTCGTAATTATTTAAATCCTTTGATGTCAATAATTGTAAAATTTCATTTTTTAATTCTGAAGTGATTACTTCATCGCTATCTAAAAGAAAAATCCAGTCATATTTCGCTTGAGGAATTGCCCAGTTTTTCTGTTTAGCACTATACTCATACTTATGTTTCAATATTCTAGCACCCATATTTTTGGCTATCTCAACTGTTCGATCAGTACTATGTCCATTCTTGTCACCATTAACTACCAAAATTTCATCAGCCCACAAAGCTGATTTTATACATTGACGAATAATATCCTTGACATTATAAGTCGGAATTATGACAGTAATTTTTTCTCTGTTTTTCAATCTATTCTTTTTCATTTTGATTAAATTACATTTTTTATATCGCCATTAAAATCAACAGATTCATCCTTTCTCCTATTCATAATACTAGCTTCTTTTAACGTATCATTATCCTTTTCTTGCAAAACAGATGGTATATCTTTAAAAAATTCTTTTTCTTGTTTTTTTTCAATCAAATCTTCCACCTTGTGCCAATCCTCACCACCCCTAGTATACACGTCTTCTACTTCAGTTAATCTCTGCTTCAAATCTTTAATATCTTCAACTTTATTTTTTTTCTTCGGCCATAATCTGAAATTGCTATTCGGAAAAACGTAAACAAACATAAAGCTAAAAACAACTCCCATAAATAAACCAATTAAAATATTTACCAAAACATTAGGTTTAACTGGCCAATCAGACAGAGTTGATTTGTCAATAATCTTAATCGAAACTTTATTAGCCAAACCATGATAAAGACTGTGTTTGGTTTTCAAAACAAATGTTATTGCCTGGTTAACCTGATCAGCCTGATATTTATCCTGGTGATAAACATTAATAACTATCATGCCAGTATCGCTGATTGGTCGAGCTGATACCATTTTATTCCATTGCTTCATTTTTCTGTTTTGATTAAGAGAAAATTGATTAATATCAATATTAAATCCCGAAGCCAAAACCTGTTCAAAGAAGGAATTTGAATAAACAACCTGAGACAAAGTATTTGTCAAAAATTGATTAGATTTTGAGATACTATAAGCATCGGCGCCGACAACGCTGTCTTGAGTCAATAAAATTTTTGAGCTGGCGCTATATTTTAACGGCTGGACAAAAGTAACAACCAACACAATAAATAAAACTAGCAAAACTATTTTTAGAACAGTCTGCCGACGCGCCTTTACTAAATTAAAAAATTCGTTTATTTCCATAAAATATTGTTTAAATAACCTAGAAAATTAGCATATAAACGGATATTTGTCAAGGGATTATATTTAAATAGCCAATATTAAACAAAAAAAGACCATGATTATTTCAAGGTCTTTTTGTATCTAAACAGGCTAATTTAAAATTAAGAAAATCTCAATCAACTTAAACCAATCTCGTCTACTACTACTATTTTTCTTCCTTCTAGGATATTGTATAAAAATACATCAGTAATATCACGGCGATATTTTAATTCCCGCTGGTCAAATAAAGTATAATTAATCTCCCTGCCTAATTCTTTTTCCATCTCTCTAATCAATTTTAAAAATTTTAACTTATTAAATTTACCAACAATCAAGAGGTCAATTGGTGAATTTGATTTATCGACGAAGATGCCTGTCAATATTAATAATTTTAATTTACCGATATTTTTCAATTTATCGATAAAATCTTTCTCATATAAAATCTGGGCTTTCATAACCAACGCCTTGATTTCTTCAAACAGAATGAATTCCGGATTCACTTGGTAGAATTTTTTTTCCTGCCTAGTGCTTTCTCCTTCTGAGCCAACACTCGAAACCAGCAAACCAAATTTCTCCAGATTTTCTAGTTCGCGACGAACAGAATTTAACTGAAGTTTTAAATCGCGAGACAATTGTCTGATGTAAAACTTCTGATTAGCATTAAGCAAAAATATTTTAAGTATTTTCACCCGAGAATTTGATCCAAATAATTTTTCTAGCATATTAAGTCATTTTCATATTATCTAATTTTATAGTATAATATATATACTATTAAGTCAAAAGCGGCTCAGATCTATACTGGTCTAAGTTACATACTAATATAAATAATATATGGGCTATAGAATTGCTCAACTTTTTTTAACTCCTGCTCATCGAACCACCAACACCAGCGAAGTTTTTGTTTCCCAGCCAGACGCCTACAAGGAAAATCTAGCTGGTAAGCTTTTTATTATTATTGAGATAGAATCCAAAAGAGCCTCTGATTTAAAAATGGTGAACTTCTTAATCAATACTCTGAATCATAATTATTACCAAAACGAAAAAATAATTCTGCGGGAAAGACTACCTGATTTAAAAGTTGAGCACATCTTTGAATCGGCCTTAGCAAAAACCAACAAAAAATTAGCCGAATTTTTACGCACAGAAAAAATAAAGTTAAACGCAAAAATTATAAATGCTACTATTGGCGTAGTATACAAAAATCAGATACATTTTACAAACATCGGCAAAAATAAAGCGCTGATGATATCTAAACAAAAGACTGAAACATCATCAAAATACAGTCTAACTGATATTACCGAACAAGCTGACGGAAAAGGCACGGCCAGATTAGCCACGCAAAATAAATTATTTTCAAACGTTATTAGTGGCGCTATGCCCATTAATGGCTATTTTATTTTTACCAGTGAAACACTGCCAGAATATTTGTCTCATAGACAATTGATAGATATTATCACCACTTTACCGCCAGCCAGCGCCGTTGAACAAATAAAAAACACTCTATCAAAGATTAACGCCTATATCCCCTTCTTGGGATTAATTATAAAAAATACAGCTGGCTTAGAAAAAACAGAAGCTCCATCAAAAACCATCTTGCCATCTACTCAAGCTTCTATCAGCTCATTGAAACAAACTGAAGAAAACACAGAAAAACTTCTTTCTCCGACCGGAATAATCAATTTTAAAGATTGGCTTAATATTTTAAGCGGTTTCACTCCTAGATTTAACCAAAAATTAAAAAAATCTACAGATAAAAATTTTCTATTGAAAGACAAAATATTTTCTAAAAAACGAAGTTCATTTTTTTCGTTTAAAAAAATTATAAATATAATAAAAATTGTTTTCTCGTATTTAGTAAATTCTATAATTTTTATTTTTAAAACATTGTCAGATAAACAAAAATTAATTGATTCCAAAAAAAATATTTCATTCAAAACAACTCAATTCGTTCAATCAACCAAAGGCAACGCGAGAAACAGCATTGTTTGGTTTAAAAAATTGAACAAAAAAAACAAAGCTTTGTTTGCCGCCGCCCTTATCTGTCTTTTACTACTCATGCAAAATATTATTTGGATTAGTTACAAAAACCAAAAAATTGAAAACGCTAATATTCTAAATGAATTAACGGAAAAAATTGAACAAAAGCAAAACCAAGTAGACGCCAGTTTACTTTACAATAATGAAGAAGGCGCTAAAAAAATAATGGAAGAAGCAAAATTACTATTATCGGAATATCCTCGAGACAACAAGGAGCAAGAAGAAAAGTATTCTCGTTTTATGGTAAAAAATCAAGAGCAAATTGATAAAATTAGCCATGTAGTAAAAATTGAATCGCCAGAAAAAATTTCTAATTTTGCCGATCTAAATTCACTGGCTAATCCAGATAACATTATAATGTCATCAAATACTATATACAGTAGCGATTCAAATTTAAAAACCATCTATGTGGTAAATTTAACAGATAAATTAATTACCGCTATCGCCAATACAAATCCGACTTATGCCAAAATAACAAAACCAATGGCTGATAAAAATAAAAATTTGTTTTATTTAAATACTGATAAAATTATTAAGCTCAATACGGAAAATGAAGAATTTACTCCAATGACAATTGAATTTGACGGCAATTTTTCTCAAATCACCAGTCATGTCTTGTATAATAATCGACTTTATCTACTCGACAGCGTAAATAATAAAATTTTGCGTTACAACGTCGGCGACAACATAACTTCACCTATATCATGGTTGAAAGACGGCGCAGATATATCCGAGGCAGTTGACTTGGCAATTGATGGAAATATCTTTATTCTGAAAAAAAACGGCGAAATTATAAAATTACTAAAAGGTGAGGTCCAAGAATTTACAATTTCTTCGGTTGAACCAACAATTGAAGAAGCAGTAAAAATTGAAGTCTCACCAGAACAAAAATATATTTACGTCCTCGAGCCAAAACAAAAAAGATTAATTATTTTTGATAAATCAGGCAAATTTCTAGAACAATATGTCGGCGATAGTTTTAATAATTTAAAAGATTTTACTGTTGATGAAATAAATAAAAAAATATATTTCCTTGATAACACCACTGTTTACTCAATCAACGCCGAATATTTTGAAGAGTAAAAAATCGACCCGTAAATCAAATCCAAAATTCACAATTGATATAAGTTTAATTTTTATAATTTATAAAAAAACACAGGCTATAAAAACCTGTATTTTTTTATTCAAAATTTTCTTTTGATTGTTTACTTCAAAGTTACCTTCGCACCAGCCTCTTCTAACTGAGCTTTGGTTGCTTCAGCGTCTTCTTTCTTTAAGCCTTCTTTAACCATCTTTGGTGCGCCGTCAACTAAATCCTTGGCGTCTTTTAAACCCATCTCAGTTAATGCCCGCACTGCTTTAATGACGGCAATTTTGTTGCCACCAGCATCAGTTAACTCAACATCAAAACTAGTTTTTTCTTCCACAGCTTCACCAGCTCCACCGTTAGCCGAACCATTGGCCATCATCATTGCTGGAGCAGCGGCTGACACGCCGAATTTCTTTTCTAAAATTTTTACTAACTCAGCCAAATCTAGTACTGACATTTTTTCAATCTCTTCTATTAAAGATTTAAATTTGTCAGGCACAACCACTTCTTCTTCAGTCACAACTTCTGTTGTTACTACAGTCGGGGTGATCCCTTCTTTCTTTTCTTCGGTAGCAGGAGCTTCCTGCCTTACTTCGTCTTTGTTATTTTCGTCTGCCATAATTTTATAAATTAATTATTTATTATTTAAATTATTTTTTTTCTTCAATCGCTTTTAGAACATATACTAAATTGCGTAAATTACCGGCCAGAGAATTAACCAACTCTGAAACAGGCGCGTTTATTAAACCGACCAATTTGGCATACAATTCAATCTTACTGGGCAATTTAGCCAAGCTGTCAACTTTTTCAGCGTTTATGTATTTATTTTCCAATATCCCACCGATAAAATTTATTTTTTCTCCATTTTCTTTTTTGAATTGACCCAAAATTTTAGCTGGTGCTACCTCGTCTTCGTAGCCAAAAACGGCAGCAATCTGACCAGAAAAATCTTTAATACTCAAAGAATCAATCCCCTTCTCTTTGTAGGCTAAATTCAGTAAAGTCTTCTTGGCAACATAATATTCACTATTCTCGGACTTGAGTTTTTTTCTCAATTCTTCGTTTTCTTTTACACCCAATCCACTGAAACTGGCAAAAACAACTGATTTTGCTCGATCAATTTTATCTCCTAATTCGGCTAAAATATGTTTTTTCTGTCCTTTTGTTTTTGGCATATCGTATATAAATTTAAAAATAAAAAAAATCTGCCGATAGTCACAGATTAAAAAAATAAGTTAAAATTAACTTTTGTCTCGGCAGGTCTTATTTGCATGCGCACATTTGCATACTGCCTACTGTCTGCGACTAATTTGATTGTCTATAAATATAATAACAAATATAAAAATTTTGTCAACTACTCCTATTATTCTAGGTATTTTGCCTTATTCTTTAAATGCTCTTCGTAAATTTTACTAAAAATTGTCTGACCATCACTTGATCGACTTAAAAAATAATTATAATCAGTGTCTTTGGGGTAAATCGCCGCTTTTATCGCCTGTAAACCAGGGTTGCAAATTGGCCCAGGTGGCAATCCCTGGTAACGGTAAGTATTATATGGCGAATCAACGTTAGTATCTTCGATTGTATATTGTTTTTTATCTACTCCCAAAATGTAAGCCAAAGTCGCACATGACTGCAAAGGTTGTCTATTTTCAATTCTATTCCAAAAAATACCAGATACTATTTCCATATCTTTAGTCGTTCTGACTTCTTTCTCAATCACGGAAGCCATCGTAATAATTTCATATATACTTTTTTCTTGACTAGCGATATCCTGCCTCATTTTTTCCGTCAACTTTAAATTAAAATTAAACAACATTTTATTAACTACATCATCTAAGCTAGCAGTTTTAAACACTTTATATGTATCGGGGAACAAGTAGCCTTCAAGCCCATAATATTTTGGTTTGTCTGACAAAAAATTATAGTTTAAGGAATAATCTTTTGGTGTTAGCTGACTACTCTTTGTCCTGTAATCAACCATCGGAGAACCAACTGCTGTCAAAAAATCTTTTTTATCAAACATATCCTTGTCTTCCAAATATTCTGCTATATCAACAATCGACCAACCTTCTATAATTTTCACTGTTGTTTCGTCGCCTGAATCCCCGCCACTAACCAAGGTAGTAGCAATTTCTTTCATCTTCATAGCTGGACTTAATTGATGAATGCCGGCTTGAAATTTAGTCTGCCATTCTTTTTGCCAGACATACAAATCAAAATAAAAAACGGATTTAATTAATCCTAGCTCTTCTAATTTTTGGGAAACATCTTTAGCGCTCTCTCCTTTTAAAACGACAAATGGAACACTATTATCTGAATTATCCATCCTAGAATTAATTTGTGAAAAATATGATACGCTAAAAACGAAAATTAAAATAATCGATAGTAATAAAAATTTTTTAAACATGTATTTTTTGATTTGCGTCTTTTATTAAATCTGAACTTGATCTAATTTTTTGTCCCAATCCGTCAACCATTTTAATCCCAAGCTCCTTGCAAATTTCAGCCTCTGGAATATTACCTTCATTTCTATCTCCACCCTGACCAAAAATATCCGGCTTAACTTTTTTCAAAGACTGACACACAGATAAATCTTTATCAATTGATAAAAAAACTTCATCAACGCATTTTAAAGCTTCAACTATCTTCAATCTATCTTTTTCATTCATGAATGGTACTCGACCCTTTAAGCTTACTTGATAATCATTGTTAACGATTACGACTAAATAGTTACCAAGTTTTTTGGCTTTCTCTATCATTTCAAGATGCCCAACATGCAGTGGATTAAAATATCCACTAACAGCAACTTTTATTTTTTTTGGCATATAATTATTTTTTATATAAAGACACTAATTTAAATTAAACAACTACAATAATATTATCAAACAGTGCTGATTCAAGCAAACTTTTTTGCTTGTTTGAATATAATTATAAAACACTTTTTCTATTATTTAAAACACCTCAATTGTCGTCTAAAATTTATCCACTTTTCTGGACTTGCATTATCACCTATTCTGTGCTATAATAATGTTATTGGGTTGACAAAAAACAAAAACAAAGATAAAAACAAAAGATGCTTAAAAAAATAAAGGAGAAATTTAGTTTAAACTATAATTTCTTTCTCACAATATATCGTGTCGGATTGACAATGTTTGCCAAAAGATTTTTGTTATCTCTTGCTACTATAATGCTGGGGATTTTTTTGTGGCCAAAAGAAGCGTATCTTGCAAACATAACACCCGAAAAAATAATTCAACTAACTAACGAAATAAGACTTGATTTAGGCTTGAATGCTCTATCAGCCAATCAACTTTTAACAAAATCGGCCATTGATAAAGCTCAAGCAATTCTGGACTCACAGAATTTTGCGCACAATATAGATGATAAAAAGTTTTCAACCTGGATAAAAGATAATGACTATAACTATTCTTTTGTCGGCGAAAATTTAGCGATTGACTTTGCTACTAGCGAAGGGGTAATTAATGCTTGGCTGGAGTCTTTAGCGCATAAGAAAAATTTAATCAACCCACGTTATCAGGAAATAGGCGTTGCTGCTATTGATGGAATTTTTGATGGAATAAATACAACGATCGTGGTTCAAATTTTTGGCACACCAGCCAATCTGTCAGTCCAACCAATATTAGCTTCTCAGCCAAATTGGCCAGGCTTAATCCCAAATGATATTTTACTAAATAGTTCTATCAATGAAAATCTATTAACTCGCTCTGTTTTAAAACCACAAACCATGCCAACTTTAAATTCAAAGCTATTAATTAATCAAACTGCTAACACCCAGAATGGAATGTATAATTTTTTTGTACACAATGAATTTTTTATCACCCTATTATCCTTTCTACTATCTTTTTCTGTGATTACTGTTTTGTTTTTTTATTTTTACTATTGCTATACTTCCCTTGCCAATATATATGTTGCAATGAACTCTAAAAAATTAACAGCCAAACAATAATTGCTAATACGATCCTATACCAAGCAAAAACATTTAGGCTTCGTTTTTCTAAATACTTCAAAAAATACTTTATTGAAAAAAAACCAAAAATTAAGGCTGAAAAAAAAGCGACCAATAGCAATAAAAAATCATTACTTAAAATGTTTATATCCGAAAGACTCGGAATTTTTTTTGCACTAGCGCCCAAAATTATTGGCACAGAAAGAAGAAAAGAAAAACTGGCTGCCGACTTCCTCTTTAATCCGATAGCTAAACCTGCTATAATAGTTATACCAGATCGAGACACGCCGGGGATAAACGCCAAAACCTGGCTTATTCCAATTGCCAAAACCGCTACCCAGCTCAAATCGTAAATACTGTTTTTTTTGACAGAAAATTTTTCCCCGATAAAAAAAAGTAAAGCAACTACTGCTAGCATATAAACAACAATTAAAGTTGACCGAAAAGTATTTTCAATAAATTCATCAAATAAATATCCGACAACACCGGCCGGTATGGTCGCCAGTATAATCAACCAAGCTAATTTTGAATATTTATCAGACTTTCCTGAAAAACTAACAAGCCACGATTTAATCAGTTGATAAATTTCTTGGCGAAAATAAAAAACCACGGCTATAATTGTTGCTAAATGTAAAAAAACATCAAAAGCCAATTCGTTATCGAAATTGAACGGCACAAAACGATGAAGTAAAACCAAATGCCCTGAGCTGGACACTGGTAAAAATTCTGTTATCCCTTGCACTATTCCGTAGATTATTGACTTTAAATAACTTATTAACATATTTTATGAATTATGAAATTTTAATTTTACCAATTGTTGCGGGTTTAATCGCCCAAATATCAAAATTTTTTATTAAAAATAATCAACAAAAATTCAGTTATAAAAATATTTTTGCTTATTCTGGTATGCCCTCTGGTCATAGCGCAATCGTTGTTTCTCTGGCTACTATAATAGGCTTGATTGAAGGAATTAAATCACCCCTATTCGCCATCTCAATTATTCTAGCAATTATAGTTATTCGCGATGCTATCGGTATCAGACGATATCTTGGTCAGCACGGTCGAACATTAAATGTACTAGTAAAAGACTTGCAAGACGATGATGTCCTTGAAGAAAATTATCCTTATCTTCTGGAAAAAATCGGCCATACGCCAATACAAGTTTTAATCGGTTCAATAATAGGTCTCTTTACCAGTATTGTCGGGTATTTTATTCTGTAAAATTCATTATAATTGTATCACAAAACCGCTTTTTATGTAAAAAGCGGTTTTGTGATTTTTGATTTTAAAGAGTTTTAAAAATATTATCCTGCTGTAAAAGTATATCGACAATAAACACTAGTACAACATCCAATATTTTGAGCCCAAATTTGTAAATAAGGTAAGTAATTGCCAGGTCTAATTCCAATTGTGCCAGGAGATCCATACGTAGCAGATGGCCAAGAAGAATCATCGTAATTTACATTAGTCCATCCGCTTCCTGGAGTAGCAGTGCATTTCCAATTAGCTAAATCATTTGTTGTCATACTGCTACAACCACCTCTATTTAAGGTAGCTGAAAATCCATATAAAGCCCCTTCATCCGTGGCCTTTATTGCTATCACATTTTTTCCTTCTTCTATTGACACACTAAATCCTTGTACCGACCACCATGCACATGCACTACTAACGTATTGACCATTAAAATAAGTTTCATGACAATTATCAGAACAAACTTGAATCTCCGCCGTAACAGGACAGCAACTTCCGCCACTACAAATGTTTGGTGCGCTACAAACACCACAACTGTCACCACAACCATCAGGGCCACAACTTTTTCCCGTACAATCTGGCGCACAACAAACCCCACAATCATCAGTATTAATATCGCAAACCTCATTGCCTTGACAAATTCCATCACCCGACCACTCATTTGGCAAAACTGTTAAAGTAAATTCAGTTTGATAAGTAGCACCACAGAGATTAGCGGCTTGGACGATGATAGTGTGTGTCCCTGGGTCATTTG